>DAISYT010000054.1:0-10254 GCA_036825175.1 Candidatus Cloacimonadota bacterium | reverse complement strand
GGGAAATTCCCGCCCGCTCAGTATGATGCGTCACAGTTACCCGCGCAATCGCCTCGAGTGGGAAAGCTTTTACGCCAAATCCGGTTTGGCAGTGAAATATCTTTATTCCCAAAAGAGAGTGGAATTCTATCGACTTTGGGATTTTTCGGGAAAGGATGCCAATTTCGATTCGGCTTTCCTGAAAGCTTTCCTGATGAGCGTGAATGATTTTTCCGGTTTTTTTGAAGATTATGCCAAATCTCATTTCCGCCTGGAAATATTACTTGCCTCCACAGGCATGATTTGGACTATTTTACCGCTGGTTCTGATCATCGGCGCCATTCGCCGGAAGATACTGAACAGAAAGAAATTACAAGTGTGGGAAAAAGAAGCAGATCAGGATTCCGCTCCGCCTGAAATTCCGGTGATTACGAATCCCGATGCGGGTAATTTGGAGAATTGAATCGCTGTCATGCTTTCTAAAACATGCAGATCGAATAAAGGATTAAAATGAAAGAATTTGATGAACTGGTAGAAATTATCGACAGACTGAGAAACAAGAAAAACGGCTGTCCCTGGGATATCAAGCAAACGCACGAGTCGCTGGTACCCAATTTTATCGAGGAGCTTTACGAATCGGTGGAAGCTATCGAAGATGCGGATTATCAGCATCTTTCCGAAGAATTGGGTGATCTGTTGCTACATGTTGTCATGCAGGCACAAATCGCCAAAGAAGCCGGAGAATTTCTGATCGAAGACGTTCTGAATAAAATTAATTCCAAGCTGATTCGCCGGCATCCGCATATTTTTGCCGACGGTTATGCTAGCGATGCCAACGGTGTAAAAATGAATTGGGAACGCATAAAATTTCAGGAGAAAAAGCAAACCCGAAAATCTGCTATCGACGGAATTCCCCGCGCCATGCCAGCGCTGATCATCGCTCAGCGGATGCAGGAAAAAGCTGCTTCGGTCGGATTCGATTGGCCCGATGTGCAGCCGGCAGTAAACAAATTGACAGAAGAAATCGAGGAATTTGTGGAAGCTTTTCAGAATAAAAATACGGAAGAAATGCAGGACGAACTGGGCGATCTGCTTTTCTCCGTCGTAAACATCTGCCGCAAATCGGGTTTCGACACGGAATCCGCGCTGAAACGAACGATCCGCAAATTTGAAACCCGCTTTCGCAAAGTAGAAGAATATTATCAAAAAAATGATAAAAACATGCTGGATGCCAGCCTGGAGCAGTTAGATGAAATCTGGGAAATTGCAAAAAAAGACGAGTAAAAGAAGCCGGTTTTTAACCTTCTATTTTATTTTTGGCAGCGTTATCTTATTGATTTTTTTCATCATCTACACGAACACCTTGCTGCGTGATATTCGTAAAGACGTGCAGGTCGTGCCCGATCTGTATTCCAAATTTTTAGGATTGCCTGCCGACGTTAATCTGGAACATTTTCTTTTCCAATATTTTATGGAAGAAATTATTCCCCGTATCGATTATCCCATCATCCTGGTCGATAGCCTGAAAACTCCCTTTTCCTGGGAAAATATCGATATCGAGTCTAAAGAATTCAAAGATCTGGATGAGCGGCAGCAGAAAATTCTTACAACGATGGCACACAAAATGGAAGCCCAGGGCGGAGTGATTCCGCTTAAATTCAATCGCAACAACACCAAAGTGCACAGTTGGGTTTATTTTGGCGATTCGCAAACTCTTACCCGCCTGAAACTGACGCCGTACATCGACATGGTATTGATCATCATCTTCCTTCTGATGGGAATTTACGGCTTTATTATTCTGAAAAGAGGCGAGCGAAATATGATCTGGGTGGGATTGGCAAAAGAAACGGCACATCAGTTCGGCACACCCCTTTCTTCTCTGCAAGGTTGGATCGACATTTTGGAAATGCGACTGCAGGATCGGAATTGCGACGATGAAATGTATTCCATTTTGGATAACATGAAAGGCGATGTGAAACGCCTTAGTAACATTGCTTCCCGTTTTGGCAAGGTCGGATCGGTCATCAAATGCCAGAATTGCAGTCTGAACGAGATTATCACTTCCACCATCGCTCATTTTCAGCACCGTTTGCCGACCGCTTCCCATAAAATCGAAATCCATTATGAAAGCGAAATTCAGGGACAAATCCTGCCCATCGATTCCGATCTGATCACCTGGACGTTGGAAAATCTGATCAAAAACGCCATCGATGCCATGCAGCATAAAGGCGGCATCATCACCATAAAAGCTTTCCGCAAAAAAGCTAAAACCTATATTCATATTTCCGATGAAGGGGTGGGAATGCCAAAATCATCTTATAAAAAGATTTTTCTGCCGGGTGTAACCAGCAAAGAACGCGGCTGGGGTTTGGGTTTGAGCCTGGCAAAAAGAATCGTGGAAGAATATCACAAAGGCAAGATCAGGGTGCTGGAAAGCGAAGTCGGCAAAGGCACCACTTTTGAAATCGTGCTGAAATAATCTTTTCTTGGAAGGGAACGAATCAGGAGGAATCATGTACGTTTTAAGTCGCCAGGAAATGTATGCTTTCGATCAATATACCATCACTAAACTGGACATCCCCGCTGCCGAACTGATGGAAAATGCCGGCAGAGGTTGCGCCGAATTTATCAGGAACGAACTGCTGCCTTGCCGGAATTGCGGCTGCGATTGCGGAAAATCTCATTCTGATTCTGTTCGCAAAATCGCTGTCTTTTGTGGTGCGGGAAACAATGGCGGAGATGGCTTCGTCGTTGCCAGATACCTGAAAGAATGGGATTATTTTCCCATCATTTTTCTACTGGGTGATCCGGAAAAAATGAGTCCGGAAACTTTGGAAAATTATCAATCCTGCCGGGAACTGGCAATCCCGATTTCCCTGCTCAAGCGGGCAGATTTCGATCTTTCCGGTTGCGAACTGATCGTCGATGCCATTTTCGGTATCGGTCTGAAAGGAACCGTCAGCGGCTGGCTGGCAGAGCTGATAGAAAAGATCAACCAAACAAATAAAACTGTCGTCGCCATCGACATTGCCAGCGGAATCGATGCTGATACCGGTCAGGCAGAAGTCGCCATAAATGCCGATTTTACTTTGACGATGGCTGCTTACAAATACGGTCATTTTCTGGGCAAAGGACGAGAAAAAAGCGGTGAAACGCTCGTCGTCGATATCGGCATTCCGCAACAGGTTTTTGCACAATTTCCGCCCCAAGGCAAATTGGTTACCGCCGAGAATGTGCTTTTCCCGAGCCGTTCCCGTTTTTCGCATAAAGGAGATTACGGACGCGTCGGTATCATTGCCGGTTCTGATGGATTCAGTGGCGCTGCCATCATGGCTTCCCGGGCTGCCTTGCGTTCCGGTGCCGGTCTCATCACCCTGTTTCATCCGGCTGGCATGGAATTGATCTTTGAAACTCAGCTTCTGGAAGTGATGACGTATTCTCTTCCCGACTGGACAATTATGGATTCACCGGAAGTGACAAAATTCAAAGAAAAATTGAATACCATGGATGCTCTTTTGATCGGACCGGGAATCGGAACCACAACCGAAACCGTTGCCTTGCTGAAAGACATTCTCACTTTCTGGCAAAAGCCTCTCGTTCTGGATGCAGACGCCTTGAATATCCTGGCGCAAAATCGGGAATTGCTGTCGATTCTAAAAAATAAACAAGTTATCCTTACTCCTCACATCGGTGAATTCGCCCGGCTTTCCGATAAAACGATCGAACAAATCCAAGCCGATCCTCTACAGGCTTTAGCCGAATTTTACCACGATTTCGGCATCGCTGTTCTGCTAAAAAGTGCGACCACCATTTTTTACGATGGGGAATCTTTTACCTTCAATATTAGCGGCAACGACGGACTTTCCACCGGCGGCAGCGGCGACGTTTTAGCCGGGATTATCATTTCCTTTTTAGCACAAAAACTGGCTCCGAAGGAGGCAGCGACTTCCGCTTCCTATCTTTTGGGAGAAACTGCCGAGAAATTGGCAGAAATTCGCAGTACGGCTTCCATCATCCCGTCTGATATCATCGAAAATTTGTTTGTATTTTAAAATAGCGTGAAAGAATGAAATCGTTACTTTTTAGAAATTAAATAAAAGTGCAGGTAGATAATTTTGCGACCGGCTATTCCGAGTCGGGTTATCTGTCCGTGGAAAAGAGGAGTTTGTTTATGAAAAAGATGTTGATTTTATTTATTGTTTCCACCATCGCTTTTCAGTATTACGCTCAGACAGAAGAAAAACAGTCAAAATGGAGCCTGGGGACAAGCATAACCTATCCACTTTCCAGTATCTATTTAGCTCAAATTAATTACAAACTAAATGAAAAGCAGGAAGTATTTGCAGGTCCTTGTTTTCAGAATTTCGCACATGATAGTTTTACGGTCAATGCTTACACTCTCTTGCTTGGGTATAGATATTTTTTTTGGAAAGGACTTCATATCGAAGCAGAAGTTTATCCTGCCTACAACAATATTTATTCAAATGTCAATCACAGGTATTATCCGGGTATGGAAATGTGGAGCGAATTTAAAATAGGATATCGGTTTAATTTCCTTGGAGATAAACTATACATTCAACCGGCACCTGGAATTGGCTTTGGTATTTTTCAATCCAACAAACCTCCCAAATTCGACGATGAAATTGTATATCCAATTTTCACTCCTCAACTTATAGTGGGAGTAAGGCTTTAGCAATTTCAACTAAACAGAATGGATGAATTTTTTACACAGACTTTCCCACAATTTTCAGAGGTTGGTTCTTTCTGGAAATGGAAAAAAATTCATATTTTTTGGGAAGTATTCCCGTGAAGGTTTATTTGTATGGGAATTAATAAATTAGAGGTAAATAAATACGGTTATCGTTACAGGAACCGTTAATAAAATAAGGAGTAAATATGAAGAAGATCGTCTATTTTTTTCTTCTGGGAATGTTAATTCTGACTGCTTGCGCCAAACGTGCAGCCACGCCGGAAGAATGGAATCTGTTGATAGAATCCGGGCAAACCGTGGATCAGATCGTACAAGACGAACTGGCTAGACTGGAAAAGTTATCTGAAACCGAGGAAGCAAAAAGTGGAAACTGGGACGTGATCAAAGCTGCGCTTACCAAAGACGAAGAGAAGAGACCCCGCACGCTCTATTGGTATTGCCTGCCCGACGGCAGTTATTACACTTCCGCCGAAGATAAAGTAAGTGCCAAACTGAACACACGTGGTTATTTTCCGGCTCTGCTGGCAGGAGAAAATGTGGTCGGTTATCCGATCGTGGGTAAAACCAGCGGTCGTAAATCTTTTGTGGTTGCAGTTCCGATCAAAGTCGGAGACAAAATTACCGGTTTTCTGGGAAGCTCGATCTATCTTTCCGAAATGTGGGATTTTCTGAAAGATCAAATTTCCATTCCTGCCAACTACGATTTTTATGCCGTAAATTCCGCTGGCATCACCATGTTCGATCTGGAAACGAAAGATTTCCTGCTGGACGATGTTCTGAATCAGAATTCTCCCAGTTTGATCGAGGCGATTCGGACGATCATTTCCAATCCTAAAGGAACAGTTTATTACAAATGGAACGACAAAAATAAAATCGCCATTTTCTATCAATCTCCCGTTTCCGACTGGCGATATGTTCTTTCATTTTATTAGGTGATAAAAATGAATTCCAGGCAGTCTAAATTTATCAAGAATGTTATCATCGGTTTTATCGTTATCATGATTATTTTCGGCATCAGTAAATGCTCTCGCCAAAAAACCATCCGGGTGACCGGCCTGCCGGAGCAACAGGTCTATTTCAGCGACAATCATCAAGAACTGGAAGTAGATCAAGTGTCGCTCGAAGGTTCCACGCGACTCAAACAGAAAATGGAACCGGGGAGTTATGTTCTTTATTATCAGGAAGATGAGAGCACCCGCTATTACGGTACACTTCACATCAAGAAAAAACAGAACGAAGCGAAGATTAAATTCCGCAAACATAAGCTGCCGGTTATTTCCCGCCAACTCGTTCTGAATACCAATGAAGATGCTGAACTGGGCTCGAGCCTGAAGCATTATGGAATCTACAACGAACACGATGTGGAAATAACTTACGATGCCGATATCAACATCTCGGTGCGAGGGAAAAGAAACGGGAAAAATAACAATTTCCTGCTGAAATGGAAACTCGGTATCAACGGCAATTCTGTGAGTGACGAAGAAATCGAGATCGAGCGGGATGAAGGTGGGAACAGAACCATCTGGGAAGATAAGCTGCATGCTTACACGATGACTTACAAGGTGATCGGCAATACTGCCGAGTTGCAATTGAAAGCAGTTTTTAAATAAATTTCGTTCCTTCTTTTTTATGCGGATAATCGTTTGGTTATCCGCTTTTTCTTTATAAATTATCCGCCAAAAAGAATAAATTATTGACATCAAAGATTGCTTATTTCATAAACGACTTTGTTTTATATCATTTAAAAAAATGAAATGAAAAATTGGAACTGAATCGAACTCGGGAAAAAAGGAGAGTTTCATGAAAAGATTTTTATTTTTCTGTTTCATCCTATTTGTCTCTTTCTTGCAGTCTCAAAATGTAGTTATCAACGAAGTCCTTTACGATCCGGCTGGCACGGACAGCGGTTATGAGTGGATCGAGCTTTACAACCATTCGGATACACCCGTCAATCTGGCTGACTGGAAAATCGAAAAAGCAGGTACCGGATTTGGGCTGGTTTTTATCTTCAACATTTCCAGCAATCCCATTATCTCACCTCATTCCTACCTTCTGATCGGGGAGATAAATGTTCTCAATGCCGATTTCACAGCAACTTTGGCTTTTCAAAATGGTGGTTCGGCAACGGATGGCATCCGCCTGGTTTCTGCCGATTCTCTCTACACGGACACCGTTCTCTATGATGCGCCCAACACCAATAATCTGCCGGATGATATCTCGAATCCCGGCATCTATTTTGCTGTAGATGTGGAAGGTGGACATTCTCTGGCGAGAAAACAGAATGGCGTGGATACCAACAATTCGGAAGCAGACTTTTTCGAGTGCGACGATCCGACGCCGGGAACGGCGAATTTTCTTCCCGTCGATCTGGCGATCTATGAACTCGAAATTGTTCCGAATGATAATGAATACTGGTTGGAAACGGAGATTTTTAATTTATCCACACAAAATGTGGATAACTTTGCTGCCACACTCGAAGTGACCATAAATAACACATTCTTAGGAAGTTATAATTTGCCGGAAATACCAGCCGAAAATTCTGTTCCGTTTTCTGTCAGTCTCGGTGAATTTTTAGAAGGATACTCGGTGACTTCTGCCGAGCTTATCTATTTATATGATAACATGTTAGAAAATAACGCCGCCGTTACCTCCATTTTGATCGGACAGACGCAACTCGTTATAAATGAGATACTTTTCCGCCCTGAAAGTACGAATCAGGAATGGCTGGAAATTTTTAATCGAAGTGCGTGTGGATATCTTGTGGATAACTTCAAAATAATCGACGCATCCGGTGGTGAAATAGGCTTTTCCGGCTCTTTACCACCCCATAGTTTTCGCCTTATTTGTGCCGAGAAAAATTCTCTTCTGCAAATCTATCCCGAACTCGATTCTACTCTCGTGATCGAAGCGGCAAGCTGGACTTCGCTCAATAACACGGAGGAATCTCTTATCTTGTCCGATAATATCGCGGCGGTTTTTGATTCGGTGTATTATGACGGCTCTGCATGTCCGCTCGATTATTCCTTCGAGCGGGTAAATCCCTTCGATGATGAAAACGTGCAGTGGCTGGTTTCTCTGGATTCTTTGGGAACGCCCGGTCAGCCGAACAGTACGCTTCCGGTGCAAAAAGATTTGTGTTTGGAATTCATTGGGATTAATTCGGAAAATGAAGAGATTACTCATACCGTCTTTCTCGAAAATGTCGGATTGGAAAATATTACATCGGCTTTACTGAGTTGCTATCAGATTTGCACGGAAAGTGGAAATGTAGCGGAAGCATATTCTTCCGAAATAGCATTAACCGACAGCCTGATAATGACTTTCTGCACCGAAGTACCTTCCTGCGGTTATTATCGATACGAGTATGGAATTTTTTCCGAAGAGGATTTGAATTCTTGTAACGACCAGGCAATTTCGTTTTTCAATCGGGATGCTCTGCCGTTTGTCATAAACGAGATCATGTACGATCCGCCGGAGGAACAACCCGAATGGCTGGAATTGAAAAAGAATCTGTCCTTGCCGGATATGACTGCATTTTATCTGATCGTGGACGAGGATACGCTTCTCTTGCCTTTCCGGGAAAATGAATTCGTGCTAATCACTGCCAATGAAGCTGCTGCTGCCATTTTAGAAGAAAATTACAATCTTTCCGAAACAGAAATTCTTCTGGGATTGCCTGCGCTTTCCAATAACGGCGAACAGCTTTCTTTGCTGGATGAATGTGGAAATCTGATCGAAAGTTTCTGCTTTCTGCCCAAATGGAATAATGCTCTTTCCGGTGTTTCGCTCGAACGGGTAAACAGCATTCTTCCCGCCGATGAAAACAATTGGGGTCCCGCTGTTTCCGGCTGTACACCGGGAACGGAAAATAGTATTTTCATTCAGGTTTTACCTGCCGTCGCCAGGCTTTATGCTTCTCCCAATCCGTTCTCGCCCTACCGGGGTGAACATACCATTTTCTCTGTCTGCCTGCCGGAAATCATCAGCACGATGACTCTTCGCATTTTTGATTTGAAAGGCAGAATGCTCCGAAAACTGGTGAATCAGGAATTGGTCGCTTCCGAAGGTAATATCGTTTGGGATGGCAGGAACGACAGCGGCAAAAAGCTTCCCATCGGTGTTTACATCGTTCTGCTGGAAGCCACTTCGCGCGAAAGTGAGAAAGTATATGAAAAGAAAACTACGGTTGTGATCGGAAAATGAAATAGAAAAGGAGACCGCATGTTCAGCAAAACAATTTCTTATGCCATTCAGGGCATCGACGCTCAGCAAATTACCATCGAAGCCGATATCAAGGGTGGAACTTTTTTCTTTATCATCGTGGGATTGCCTTCCAACTCCGTAAAAGAAAGTCGGGAGCGAATTTGTTCCGCCATCAAAAATTCCGGCTTTCGTTTTCTGGGAAACGGCTACACCGTTAACCTGGCTCCAGCTGACATTAAAAAAGACGGCGTAGCGCTGGATATGCCCACAGCTTTGGCGTTGCTTTCCGGTTTGAATCATGTGCGCAGCGATAAATTGGATAAACTGGCTTTCATCGGGGAGCTTTCTTTGGATGGAAATCTGCGTCCGGTGCGGGGTGTTTTGCCGATTGCCGTTGCTTGCTGGAAGGATGGTCTGGACGGATTGGTTTTGCCTTATGAAAATGCCAAAGAAGCCGCCATCATCGAAGATTTGAATGTTTATCCGGTCACTTCTTTGAATGAAGTCGTAAACTTTCTGGCAGATAAAATCGTGATCGAACCGTATAAAGTGAACAAAGAAGAAATTTTTGAACATCTGGACGACAGCCCGGTGGATATGTTCGACGTGAAAGGGCAATTTCATGTAAAACGAGCTTTGGAAGTGGCAGCCGCCGGCGGACACAATGTTTTGATGATCGGACCTCCCGGCTCCGGTAAAACCATGTTGGCACGCCGCATTCCCACCATCCTGCCCAGCCTTACTTTGGAAGAATCTCTGGAAACCACCAAAATTCATTCCGTGGCAGGACTCACCGGCAGTAAAACCGGCATTATCACCTGTCGTCCGTTCCGCTCGCCGCATCACACCATCAGCGACGTAGCTTTGATCGGCGGAGGCAGTTATCCCAAACCGGGAGAAGTATCACTTTCTCACAACGGTGTATTATTTTTGGATGAATTACCGGAATTCAAAAAATCGGTTTTAGAGGTTTTACGTCAGCCCTTAGAAGACGAAGTTGTAACGATTTCCCGTGCCACGCAAAGCCTGGAATTTCCGGCAAAATTCATGTTGGTGGCTTCCATGAATCCCTGTCCCTGCGGTTATTTCGGCAGCAAGGTGGAAGGGCATGAATGCAACTGTCCCATGGCAGCGATTCAGCGTTATCGTTCCCGCATTTCCGGTCCGCTTTTGGATCGTATCGATATTCATATCGAAGTTCCTGCCGTGAAATATGCCGAATTGAGCGGTGCTCCCACCGGAGAAAAATCGGCATTGATCAGAGAAAGAGTCAATAATTCCCGTGATCTTCAACTGAAACGTTTCACACACGAAAAGATTTATTCCAATTCCCAGATGAATCCCAAGCAGATTCGTAAGTA
>DAISYT010000053.1:0-10256 GCA_036825175.1 Candidatus Cloacimonadota bacterium | reverse complement strand
CTTTTCAATGGTTTTTCACTTTCAAGTTATTTACACTTTCCAATTACTTATAATCCTGAAAAAAATCACACCCCGTCCCGAAAATTTTCGGGACACCCCTAAGCCAAAGGCTTATAAATCTCAAGAGGGGATTTTTTCTGTTGGAAGCCTTTTCAAGGTTACCTGTTTTCATAGGCTTTCCAGGCTCGTTCACGATAGAGTCTGGCTTCTGCCTGCGGATCGTCGGCTTGCAGGATGCCACGTCCCACGATAATGCAGTCGGCTCCGCCTTCCACTGCCTGCTCGATGGTGATATATTGCTGTCCCATCGCATCGGAACCGGCTTCCTTTTTCACACCCGGCATCATCAGTACTTCGCTGCCCGGGAACTTGGCTTTGAACCTGCGAATATCTTCCACGGAATTTCCATGCCCGATGAATCCTGCCACCCACTGCGGATTTTTCTTGGCTGCTTCGAAGCATTTGCGCGTGTAAGTTTCATTCAGCAGATTGCCTTTGCTGCTCATGCGAGCCAGCACGAATCCGGCATGTCCTTCGCTGCCCTCGAACAATCCTTTCAAAATCAGTTCGCCTGCCACCATGTGCACCGTCACATATTCCGCCCAATCGGCGATTTTGTAAATTCCGTTGCGGAACTGATGGCGCACCGTGTTACCGATGTCGGCAAATTTGCGATCTTCAAAGATCAAAAAATTCTGTCGTTTGGCATATTCCAGCAGTTTAGGAACGAAATTCTCATCGTAATCATCGATGATATCGACGTGCGTTTTCAGCATCACGATCTCTTCGCCCACTTTATCCAGCAGATCGAAGAATTCTTTCTGAGTGGTTACATCCAATGAAAGCACCAGGTTGGATTTTTTCTCCTGCATTTTATCCAGAAGCTTTTGTGTAAGCGGATTGACGTATTTTTCTTTCTTTTCCGGTTTTGCCAAAGAAGCAGTGAATTCTTCCACTTCCTTCACTTTTTCGGCAGAAATCAAACCTTTGTTTTGCAGCAAGTTAACGATTTCATCCAACGAAATGAGACTGTGCAGATTGTAACCTTGTTTTGCCAGTTCTTCCGTGCCGTTGGCGCTGCGGTCGATCACCACTACGAAATCTTTGACGACGACGCCTTCTTTTTCATAACCTTCCGCCGTTTCGATCTTACTGGAGCCGGTCGTGATCAAATCGTCGATCACCAGGCATTTAGCTCCTTTTTCAAATTTACCGATCACGTTGTTGCCGGTACCGTAGGCTTTTTCTTCCTTGCGCATGTAGATGAGCGGTTTATCCAGTTTGGCAGCAACCAGCGTGGCAATCGGCAAGGCGGTGTACGGAATGCCCGTGATCACATTGAAATCCATATTTTTGATCTTTTCTGCCAACAAATCGGACACACCCTCCAAAATCTCCGGGTAACTGATCATATCACGCAGATCGAAATAAAAGGGAGAGATAAGCCCGCTCTTCAGCGTAAAGCTGCCGAACTTGATTGCCCCGATCTTTTCCAGTTCCAGAACAAATTGTTCTTTGGTCATATTTTTTGACTCCTCTGTCCCGGCGTAATCTATTGAAGCCGGATTATATTTAACCACGAATTTCACGAATTTTTTCTAATTTTAGCAACGAACAAAGACGAACGTTTTTCAATTTCTCTTTCCAAGGAAAGCTTATTTTCCCCTTCCACAAAACACATCACAATTTCACAGCTGGTTTTCATTCCTTCAAAGGGAGAATATTTTGCTTTGGTTTGAAAATTCTTAGCTTCTACTTTGCCTTCTTTCCTGGGATCGATCACGACTAAATCAGCAAAATTATCGACTTCGATCTCTCCCCGTTTTTCGATATTAAAAATTTTAGCCGCATTTCCGCTGATCAACTGCGCATATCTTTCCAAAGAAATGTGACCGTCTTTCACCAGCCAAAAAGTCATCGGGATGGCAGTTTCCAAACCGGGAAAACCGGAAGGCGCTTGCGTGTAACATCGTTGCTTTTCATCCAAAGAATGCGGGGCATGATCGGTGCCCAGACAATCGATGGTACCGTCTTCGATCGCTGCCAGCAAAGCTTCGTTGTCTTCTTTTGTCCGCAGCGGCGGATTGACTTTTCCGAAATTGCCGACTTTCTCTAAAATCGTCTCATTCAAAACCAGATGATGCGGTGTAACTTCGCAGAAAATGTTTTTATTTGTTTGTTTAACGGTGCGGATCAGTTCGATTTCTTCTTTCGTGGAAACATGGCAGATGTAGAGTTTATTACCGATTTTCTCAGCCAGTTCCAACACCAGTTTTGTGCCGGCGATAGCTGCTTCTTTATGACGAATTTGGTTATGCAGTTCGATGGTTGGTTCGGGAAATTTTCTCTGCCATTTATTCAGAATGGATTGCCTTTCGGAATGAACCAGAACTACTTTATCGAACTCTTTGTCAAGCTGGAAAATCGCTGCGAGTTGATCGGGATTTTCCACCACTTCGTTGGAACTGGAACCTGCCAAAAATACTTTGATTCCTGCTATGTCTGAGGGATTTTCCTGTAAAATTCGGCGCAATTCATTCAGGTTATTTTCCGTTGCGCCCAAATGAAATTTGTAATTTACCAATGATTGCACTGCCACTTCCCGTTTTGCTGCCAATCCTGCCTGATTTGTCGTTGCTGGTTTGGTATTCGGCATATCCATGATGGTGGTAACGCCGCCGGCAATTGCAGCTTGCGATGCTGTTTTCCAGGTTTCTTTGTATGCTATTTCCAGATCACGTACATGTACGTGCGGATCGATCATGCCGGGAAGAACGATGTAACCGGTGCAATCGATAGTTTTATCGCATTCAGGAAAATCATTTCCAAAATAAGCGATGAACTTTCTCTCGATCAGGATATTCCTGATGCCGGCTGGAGTCTGGCAGTTGGTAAGAAGTGTTTTCATATAAATATAAAAAATCCTTTTTCCCTATTTTTCTCCTTTTGAAGGAGAAAGGGGTTTTCTTGTATCACTCATAATATTTTGAACTTTACCGATATTAATCATTAATTTCACCAAATCCTAATGTTCCGATCCTTCGATACATCCGGCAGTTGCCAAATCGCTCAGGATGACATCGGAACATCTTCTCTTCCAAAGGGGAGCTTGTTTTGTTGCTCCTAAAATTAAATTGGAAACAATATCTTCTAACTATTGCGAAGGTCGTTTTTTGCAAGATGTTAAAAAACCATTCGCAAGGATTTACACACCCCACGGCTAAAGTCGTACCCCTCTCAAGAGGGGATTTTTCGCGTTTCAATATTCTATCCTCTTGCCGGTGGCATCGCGATGATACTTGCCAAATTCGGTGAGTTGTTCCACCAATTTTTTTGGCAAAACCGGTCCTTCCACACAAAGACGGATTCCCAGCGGATCCATCGTGCAATTGCCGCAAATTCCGATGGCACATTTCATGTAACGTTCAAATAAAAATTCATATTCCAGATCCTGCAAATGCGGTTGTAAAGCCTTCATCATCATTTCCGGTCCGGCAGCATAAACATAATCGAATTTCTGCCCGGTAATCGCTTCCTTTGCCAGATCGACGGAAGTTCCTGCTCTTCCCAGACAGCCCAGCTGGGTAATATTTTGATATTCCACACCCAGTTCTTTAAATTTGTCGCAAAAAACCAAATCTTCTTTCGTTTTCGCTCCATTCACCACCGTAACT
Organism: Candidatus Cloacimonadota bacterium; assembly: GCA_036825175.1. Classification (GTDB taxonomy): domain Bacteria; phylum Cloacimonadota; class Cloacimonadia; order Cloacimonadales; family TCS61; genus B137-G9. The sequence goes on along the minus strand of DAISYT010000053.1, from coordinate 6,582 downwards.
TTTGCCCCGTTTTTCAGCAGCTCTTGTGCCAGGAAATACAGTGGTGGTGTGCCATAGCCGCCGCCCACCAGCAAAACATTGCCGGAGGAGATAAAAAAAGAGGAACCAAAAGGTCCCCTTATCGAAACAAAATCTCCCGCATTTTTTTGGAAGAGGCGCGTGGTGAAATCGCCAATCCGTTTCACGGTGATGAAGAACTCGGTTTCGGTGCAATCCGAGATGGAAAAAGGTTTTTCACCTCCTTCAAAATCCGTGAGCATGATGAACTGCCCCGGCTTGGCGCCCAGGTTATGTTGGAAGACGAAGGTTCGGATGTCCTTCGTTTCTTCGATGATTTCTGCAATCTTGATCGTAACTCTTTTATTCATGAATTCCTCTATTCAAATTCGTGGTTTCATTCTCAATTCACATTTCCAATTTCTTCAGTTTGGGAATGTCCGCAATCGTCTCATAGCCGTTCTCATCCATAAACTCGATCATCTCTTCATTAATTTTCTCAAAGACTTCCATGCCACGATAATAGACCGCCGTTCCCACTCCGATGACCGAAGCACCTGCCATCAGCATTTCCACCGCATCGATGCCGTAAGTAACGCCGCCCATGCCAATGATAGGAATCTCCACGGCAGAGTAACTCTGATAGACCATCTTAAGTGCGATAGGTTTGATGCAGGGACCGGAAAGTCCGCCGAATTTATTGAAGAGAACCGGTTTCACCATTTTGGCATCGATCGCCATGCCGGGACCGACCGTGTTGATCATACAGAGTGCATCCGCACCAGCTTTCTGTGCTGCCAGCGCAATTTCCACGATATTATAAACATTGGGAGAAAGTTTGGCAATAACCGGTTTTTGGGAAAGTTCTTTGACCGCTTTCACGATTTTGAAAACTTCCTCTTTGGATGCTGCCAAAGGAATACCGAATTCATCGAAGACATTGGGACAGGAAAGATTGAGTTCCAGAAAATCGCCATGGCAGTCATTTACTTGTTTGGTTAAGCTAAGAAAATCATCTTTATTAGTAGCAAAAACGCTCACGATAACAGGAATCAGTGAGCGTTCTTTAAACTGATCGATCTCGATCAACCCTTCCGAAATACCGGGATTACAAAGCCCCATGCAATTCAGCATTCCACCAGCGAATTCAGCGACGACAGGACTTTTATGCCCACTTCTGGGTTGAAGAGTGAGGGATTTACTGGTAACGATGCCGGCGCCATTTTTACAGGCAAAATTCAGCCCGGAATAAGACATATCCATCACACCGGCAGGCAAGACCAGCGGAGATTCTATTTCCACGCCTAAAAACTTTGTTTTTATTCTTTTATGCATACTCCCATTCCTGGTTTAGATTTTTATTTCACTTTATTTTTTTAGGTCGAGATTTCTTTAATTCCCAATCTTTTAGAACCACTTACCTCTGACTTGCTATACCAAGAAAAATGGTACGGATTTATGGTCAATTAAAAGTTGGTTGAAGATTAATTTTACCTGCCCCGACAGGGCAAATTGATTTTTCATTACACCTTCCATGGGCTTCCGCCCATGGCTATATTATCAGCCACGATGTGGCTTTACAGTTCCTTTCAGATAAAGCATCACTTTTTTCATCAAATAATCACATCTTCTTTCACCTCGTAGAGGTGTTCTATTTTAGCCACCGGTGGAAGCCGGTGGAAAAGACAAATACAATCACGATAGCTCCGTAGGCGCTCTGCAGGGCAAATTGATTTTTCATAACACCTCCATGGGCTTCCGCCCATGGCTATATTATCAGCCACGACGTGGCTTTACAGTTCCTTTCAGATAAAGCATCACCTTTTTTAAATAATCACATCTTCTTTCACCTCGTAGAGGTGTTCTATTTGAGCCACCGGTGGAAGCCGGTGGAATCGGCAGCCCCAGAGAAAAAGATTTTCTTAGATATGTGAAAACGGATTTAATTATTGAAGTGCCTTAATGTCCGAATTATTTTCGCCGAAGCGGTACCGTTCCCATACAGATCGATGTTGTAATCCGCTTCCCCGTTTTTCATCTTTTCATAACCGGAAATGATTTTATCGAAATCGCTTCCCACCACGACGTTAAAGCCATGATCGACCAATTCTGCCCATTCGGTTTCATCACGCAAAGTCACGCAGGGTTTTCTAAAGAAAAAGGCTTCTTTCTGCAAGCCACCGCTGTCTGTCATCACCATCCGGCAATGCTGCAACAGCCAGACCATTTGCAGGTAGCCGACCGGATCGATTATGAGCAAACGGGAAGAACCGATTTTGGAAGCGGCAATAATTTTTTTGGTACGCGGATGAAGCGGTAACACAATCGGTATTTCATGAGAAATATGAGCCAATGCCTCAAAAATGGATTTTAGTCTTTGCGGATCGTCGGTATTTTCTGCCCGATGAAGGGTGGAAAGAAGGAATTCTTCCGGCAAATTTAACTCTGGTTTCTGTGCCAGATTGGAATAAAAAATAGCTGCATCCTGCATAACATCACCGCATTTGACGATCTTGGCAGCCGTGTGCTTATCGATACCTTCCCTGCCAAGATTCTTGACGGCTAAATCTGTGGGACAAAGCAGTAAATCGCTGATTTTATCGGTAAGAATACGATTTATTTCCTCCGGCATTTTTCGGTTAAACGAACGCAAACCTGCCTCCACATGGGCAACCTTGATATGCAGTTTTTTGGCAGCCAACGAACCGGCGAGAGTGGAATTGGTATCACCATAAACCAAAACCCAATCCGGCATTTCTTTCAGGAGAATTTCTTCTATCTTTTCGATCATTCTGCCTGTCATGGCACCGTGAGAAAGACTGTTGATTTCCAAATTATAATCGGGTTGGGGAATGTGCATTTGATCAAAAAATATCTCGCTCATATTGGCGTCGAAATGCTGACCGGTATGAATAATAATTTCCTGTATTTCCCGGTATTTCGCGATTTCACGGCTAACGGCAGCCGCTTTTACGAATTGTGGTCTGGCACCGATAATTGTAATAATTTTCATTAAGATACGTCCTCTATCTTAAACGAGTTTATCACTTAGAATTTTGTTCGGAATCCATTTGATCATGATCAACTCGCTCCTTCATTTTTTTATCAAAGACAATAGAAATTTAGGAGCAATGTATCGAGTCAAGAATTTAATTATTCCCCCCATCCGATTATCAGTACAACGTGTGCCGTTATTCTGTTATTGCTTTGGTGCTTCTTCCTTATTTCATCAAGATCATTTTATTGCCGGCAACGGCTTTACCGTTCATAAATAAACGATAAAAATATACTCCGCTGGAAACCATGCTACCTGTTTGATCTGTGCCATCCCAGGTGACAGAGACTTTGTGACTTTGTGATGGGGAGACGGGGAGAATTTTCACTTTTTGACCTTTGAGATTGTAAATTTCGATTTGTGCAAATTTGTGTGAATTCGTGGTTTCAAATTGAATCGTTGTGGAGGGATTGAACGGATTCGGGTAATTGCAAAGCTGGTAATTCCTATCCGGCACCTGATTATTGATCACGCCGGTTTCTTCCGGTAACAGTTTGAGATCGGTGGAATAAAGCGCAACTGTGTATTCATTTATCTGATTACCAGCAAAATCGAACTTTCTTACCGTAAAGTTTTCACCCCATTCACCACCTAAAACGAAGAGGTTGTCATCGTTGGCGGCAACCATCGAACCACCCGGAGTAAAAGGATTTCCGCTGTTATAAATTATGGAAAAATCTACGGCATGATAAGCATAAAGATTATAACCGTAGCCGTCTCCCACATAAACCACGTCATCAGGTGATACGGCAAAATTGCTGATGGGACCGCCAATATTTATTATTTCGATAATTTCTTCCGTAGCGGGAGCGAGCACACATATTTTTCCCGTAACCGAGCCCCAATCACCTCCGCAACTGATATGAATATTGCCGTCGATGGCAGCCAGGAATTGCGGATTAACTTCGGTGGAAACAGTATTCGTTATGCTGAAAGATGACAAATCGATTATAGACACCGTACAATCGGCATAACTATTCGCATAGTCCGTATTTCCCACGTATAATTTTCCATTCAGCACAGCCATCCCGGCAGGATTTCCACCCACGCTTAGATTGGCAACCACCTCATCCGTGTTCAGATCGATTTTGTAAACCTTATTGCTGAGAGAGCCGGTAACATAAGCATATTCATTGCAAATAATTATATCATACGGATTGGTGGTTAATCCGATAAAGATAAGCTCATCGGTTTGTCCTGTTTCCAGATCGATTTTCTGCACATTATTATCCCCGGAGTTCACCACATAAGCGTAATCCTGAGTCAATTCCACCCGATTGGGCATCCAACCCAATACACAAAAGCTGTTATCGACTTCTCCGGTGGAAAAATCGATTTTGGAAAGTGTTTCACTGCCGGAATTAACCACAAATCCCACCGTGCTCCACAATCCTGCCGCTGCCATAACAAAAAGTAAAAACAACATTCTTTTCATCTTATTATTCCTTTATATTTTTTTTAAGATTTTTGTTTAAGTCATTCTGGGTCTTCTTTCATTCGCATTGACGAAGAATACTTCAACCTTGAAAAGGCTTAATGACAGAATTTTCCCGAGAGAAGCCATTTTCAAGGAGATGGTCATTGCACGTTGTTCTTCTGGATTTTTCTCAAGCGAAGCAATCTTGAAACAACAGAAAGAACGGATTGCTTCACCCCGATGAATCAGGGATTCGCAATGACTGTTATTCATGTTTCGTCAAAACCAGTGAATGAGTTCATCAACAAGACAGACATTTCTATTTGCCAATAAAATTTCTATTATCATCACAGCTTCCATTGCACTCCCAGATTAGCATTCCAATTGAATCCGGGCTGCGGAATATAACGATAAATTTCATACTTTTTATCGAGGATATTGTTGGCATCCATTCCCACAGTGTATTGCAGACGGTGCCAACTAAAACCATAACTTATCCCTGCATTCAACAGACCGTAAGCCGGTAAAAGCTGTTGGGAAGATTGCTGATCGAAAGTATAATTCTGCTTGCCGGTTCTGCTGTACGAAACAGTCGTAACCAGTTCATTCCAGATAAACTTAGCCTGCAAAAACAACTTATTTCGAGGCGTATAAATAATATCGTTATTGTAAAGATCGGAACTTCTGGTTTTGTTTTTTGCCTTCACCCAAGAATACATCCCATTCAAAATGATAGACTTAACCGGTTGAATCTGTGTCTCGAATTCCCAGGTGAGCACTTGTGCTTTCTCCACATTCCGCGGTTTCCATTTGCTATTGTGTTCCAAAAACCAGGTAATCATGTTTTGCAGTTTATCATCCCGGTAATTGACTTTTATATAATTTTCTCCCCATTTTAGCTGTTGGAAAATCTGCCAGCCCAGGGATTTTTCCGGTTTCAAATCGGGATTGCCGGTAGTCTGAGTATCACCTTTCCAATACAAACTAAGGAAGGAAGGATAGTTAATTCCATTTGCCACGCTGCCACCTAACACAATATCGAATAAAGTTTTATAAGTATATTCGGGAGCTATACGCCATCCGGTAAAATCGTGGTAGCGCTTGCTGTAATCCCAATTTGCCGCAGCAATCAACTTCAGATAGGAAGGATATTCATTTTTCTCCAGTTTGGTATTAGCAAAAACCGTATACTTTTCCAAATACTTCTGGGAAATGGAGTTGGCATCGTTCAGTTTGTCATCGTAAGAAAAAGCTTCATTTTTGTAACCTCCGCCCCAATCGAAATAAAAATCATCCTGAGCATATTCGGTGTGCAGTTTTACCTGTTTTATGGATTGATCCGTAGTGCTTAAAGCTTTATAAAGCAGGGAATTAAAAGGTGGTTCCAGGCGGGTATTATCGTAAGTGGAATTTTCTTTGGAATATGCCAGATCAGCCTTTAACTGATATTTTTTCATGTCTTTTTCCAAATTCAAAAAATGCCGCCAGGTCTGCCCTTTTTGCCTGCTGTTCAAGTATAAATCGGGATTGATAATCGTTCCCGGTAATTTCTTTAAATAATCCTGGAAAATCAATTTGTAATTCGTATTGAAAAAGCGGTTACTTTGTGATAATTTCACATTCACATCGTACGTATTTTTATCGTTGAATTTTCTGATGTAATATTTCTTTGGCAAGTTCCATTCTGATGGCACCTTGTACTTAAAATCGTTTCTGGCATAACTTTTTGCCAATAAGAGATAACCGTTCCATCCGGCAGTGGAGCCGGAAAAAGTAAAAGCATGTTTGTCCAGACCGAACGAACCAAGAGTATGATTATAAGCGGCAGACAGCTTACCGGAAGCATTTCTGGTATTGATGTTGATCACAGCGCCCATGCTGTTACCGGAACTGCCTTTCGTGATCTCGATATTCTTGATTATTTCCACCGGAATGGAACTGATATCGAACGCCTCACCGCTTTTATTCAAAGCTACTCCATCCAGCATAATGAGCGTGTGCCTGGTTTGAAAACCGGGTACGGAAACATAACGGGCTTCTCCTGCCAAACCGCTGCCTATAACGATCAGATCGGCTCGATTTTCCAAAACATCTGCCGTGCTGCGCCAGTTCT
>DAISYT010000052.1:0-10264 GCA_036825175.1 Candidatus Cloacimonadota bacterium | reverse complement strand
CCTCGCTCAGATCGGCACCGAGATTGTATAATCCGCCCTCGAACGAATGCGTGTGCGTATCGATAAAACCGGGATAAACGAATGCTCCCTGCAAATCGATTTCCTGCACACCGGAAATTTGCGGTTTCTGCTGATAAGTTTCTTTGATCGTTCCGTTATCATCGACCAGAATCGCTCCAAATTTCTCGCCTTCCTTCCTGATCGAATAAAAAACTGCATTATAAAAAAGCTTCATTTTTCCCTCTAAAACATCTGACTTCTGACTTCATAAATCGGCAATCGGAATTCTTCAACCCTCAGTCCGGCAGCAGCCGGACAGCTCCCTTAACAGGGAGCAAAATCGGAATAATTATTGTAATGATCTGACTTCTGAAATCTGAAATCAACAATCCTAAATCACTTCTTACATGTTCTCTAACTAAAACCTCAGTCTCCGAAATAAATTCGGAGCCAGCTCCCTTAACAGGGAGCGAAATCGGAATAATTATTGTAATGATCTGACTTCTGAAATCGGCAATCTTAAATCTGAAATCAGAAATCGCTTTTATTTTATTCTTCAACCCTCAGTTACAGTATTTTCTCCAGCATCCGGTAAAACAAAGCCACCGGGAAACCCATGACATTAAAATAACAGCCGGAAATCTGTTTGATGAACTGGCTGCCGTAGCCCTGCACTCCATACGCTCCCGCTTTATCCATCGGTTCGCCGGTTTTGATGTACTCTTCGATATCTCTGGCTGAGAGCGGATGAAAGGTTACTTTCGTTTTTTCATAATCTGTAAATAACTGATTTTTATAGGCGATAGAGACACCGGTATAAACGAAATGGACATTGTCCGAAAGTCGGGAAAGAAATTCCGCTGCCTGCAATTTGGTTAACGGCTTTTCCAGGACTTCGTCATTTTGGTAAACGATGGTATCAGCTGCCACGATCAGACAATCGGTTTCAAAATGTTTTTTCACGGTCGCAGCTTTGTGGGAAGCATGATATTTCACTAATTTGATGGGATTATCAGAGACTTTTTCTTCAGCAACCCCGGAAGGAAATTGTAAAGCTTTGATACCGACCAATTTAAAAATTTCTTTGCGGCGCGGAGAGGCGGAAGCCAAAATTATTTTCTTACCCTGTAAAAGATTATGTATCATAATTTGCTATTTTTTATTGAATATTTTATCCACCAGATTGGTTTGTGAAACATACTCACGAATGAGCATCAAATCGGGATGAAAATCCAATTCTCCCCAATCGTTCGGATTGCATTTGGCATAATGAACCGGATAGCCTTTGTCGATGATCTGCTGAATTGCTTTCAAATAAAATACGTTCCGGTTCTCCGGCAATCGTACCATTTCTTCCAGCATATTCACATAGATTTGCGGTCCGTGTCCGCTGAACTTGATGATTCCCACCGATTCGCCGTTGGCTTTGGCAGGATCGATCTTTTTACTCACTTCCAGCACCTGTCCGTCATTATGTACGATTTTCATATCGTCTTCGTCATAAGATTCTTTTTCATCCATAACCATGGTGATGTTGTGTTTGCTTTTCATCAGATTGGTCAAAACCGAAGTAGTGAACATATCGTCGCCGTTGATCGTAATGAATTCATCCTGCATAAAATGGCGCGCCATCCAAACCGAAATCAGGTTGTTGGAAACGTCATAAAATGGATTAAAAACCGTGGTTATCTTCAGATCATGTTGATAATTTTGCAACTTTGCTTCGATCTGTTCAGCTCTGTATCCGATAATGATGGTCACATTTTTTATTCCTGCTTCCTGAATGCTGTGTAATTGTGCCTCCAGCAAAGTAAGTCCATCGCCCACTTCCAATAAACTTTTCGGTGTGTTTTTGGTGAGAGGATAGAGTCGGCTGCCTGTTCCGGCTGAAATTAAAATGGCTCTCATAATCGTTCCTTTTTACATATTTATTTGAAACCAAATTCGGTGTGATATTATTCATGTCCATTATTTTATTTGCCAATTATTCTGACTTGACAAGAAACTCAGATAAATTTCTTTCACTGCTAATAATAAAAAATGAATAGTGGAAAGATAGATGGAAAAAATAGAAAAAACTGCTAAAGAATCCCTGAAAGAATTCAATAAGAAGGTTTTGAAGGAATACAAGAAATCATTGAAGCACATGGTCTTCGATGAAACGCTTACCTTGTACATTCTCCGACCGATTGCCTTTATATTCGTTAAGTTATTTTATCCCACCAAGATCACGCCCAATCAGGTGTCTCTGATGTCGATCCTTGTGGGTGTTATCGCCGGTTTCTTTTTTGCGCAGGGAACGCATACCAGCTTTATTATTGCCGGTTGTCTGTATTTTCTCTGTTTAGTTTTAGATTGTGTGGACGGCATGATCGCCCGTTTAAAAAAGAATGGCACTCCGGTAGGCAGGATCATCGACGGATTTGCGGATTACGTGGTGGGAGTAGCAGTTTATGCGGGAATGGGAATCGGCTTTAGCAAGGGTTTGGTTACCATTAATTTCTGGCCTTATTCACCCTGGATATTGCTGGTTATCGGAGCCGTAAGTCATATTTTTCATGCGATGATCGTGGATTATTATCGTGTGGAATTTATGAGTCATGGCTTGGGCAAAGTCACTTCTGTTTGGGAAGAACAACGGATTTTCACCGAAGAGATGAAAAAGATCAAACACATGCGCGGCAGATGGCTGGATAAAATATTGATTGCCGTCTATCTGGGTTATTCCCGCTTGCAGATTTTCCGTTTCAAAGAGCAGGAAAAATACAATCGGCGAGCTTATTATAAAGCCAATAAATTAATGATTTTACTTTGGTTCTGGATCGGTCCCACCGCGCATATTTTTGTGCTGATCCTGTCAGCCATTTTGTTCAAGCCGATCATCTTCTTTATTTATACCATCGGGCTGGCAAATATTTATCTACTGGTGCTCTGGATTATCCAGGTGAAGATCAAACAAAGATTGCGTAAGATTCCGGTGTAAATTAACCGCACCTACAGCGCTTCAACTCTTATTTCTTTTTTTCCGGCGGCTTCCACCACCGGCTATAATTGATCGCCACTCTGTGGCTTTATGATTAAAGAATCAATTTTCCTATTTTCCTACCCGATGTTGGCGGAAATGATGATAATACCAATTCAAAAACTTGGAATAATTTCGTCTGATCCGGCGCTGAATCGTCGTGGTGAATAGCAGCCATCCATAAGGAATTTTCTCGAATCTTTTATAAAATTCCAGGATCGCTTCCGCTTGTCTTTCGGTGGCATGTCCGTCCGGCTGAAAAACCGTGTAACGGAAAATCTCGTTGCGTTTTTCGCGGTAAATATCTTTTTCCAGATTGCGTTTCACAAACGGCAAAATATCTTCTTTTTTATTGATTACATCGCCCGCCTGCCAGGCAAAAGTATTGGAACCGATATCGTCGGAAATACTGTAATGCTGCGGTGCCGGATTGGCAAAAACAATCGGTTTATCGAAATGGAACCATTCATAACAGGCAGTGGAAATATCGGAAATCATCAGATCGGCTTGATACATAAAAGGCAGAATATTGTCGTCGATGCGCACTTTCACGAATTCTTCCGCACCCAATTCTTTGATCAGGTTATCGATCTGTTCGTAAATATCCCCCGGTTTACGGTAGATGCGGCTGTGATATTTGATGATCAGATTATAGTCGTTATGCAGCGCTTTCACGATTTCCTTCGCCCATAAGTCCAGAGAGCTTTCACCGTATTCCGAGAATTTAATGATCTTGAAATTCACATTCTGACTGATCCAGGTAGGAGCATAAAGAATGGTTTTCCTGCCGTTTTGGAATAACGGTTCGACCTGGAGAGTGGCATTGATGAGCGGATCAAATTTGGGATAGCCGATGATTTTCCATTCCGGAACATGCTTCAAATAACCGGATTTTTCCACTTTATCTTTGGTTTTTTCGCCAGGAAAAAGCACATAATCATAAACCAGGATTTTCACCGATTCCACGTAATTTTTATCGGAAAGTCCACCGTGAAAAATTTCGATAGCCTTCCCGCCGTAAAGCACGTGGTAGCTGGGATAGATCATCACCCGGATTTTGTATTTACGCAGCAATTTTTGGATTTCTGCCCTGCTTTTGCACAGAACCACTTTCACGTTATAATCTGCATATTTTTCGTTGATGCGATCATAGATTTCTTGTTTTTTAGTGAAGACGATCCCGCCCAAATACGGATAAAGTCTGATCACAGGCGGAATGTGCTGGATATCTGTTACCAGGTAGTAGCCGATTGCGTAATTCATTAGATTATACCTCTCTGCCTTCGGTATGACAATTCTCTATCTTCCTTATTTTCAACCTGCCTGCGAAGCCGAAGCCTGGCGAAGGCTCGTCAAGGGAGATACAGGGGGTTGATTTTATATTTATAACACTACGTTGTCTCATGCCATTTCCTTTTTAATTTTATCGATATATTCTACTGCCCGTTGCGTGCTCTTGCCATCATTGAAGTAGAAAATTCTGGGCAGCATTTCGGCATAATCTTTCTGATATTTTTGCAGTGCCAAAGCGTTTGCGATCATTTTATTGATGTCTTCCGTGCCGTGATAAAGATCGACGTGTTTCAAAATGTTCAATTCGTCCGGCATGTTGTGCAGATGCGAATATTTATTGTCCGCCACGATGATCGGTTTGCCGGTGATCAGGTATTCGTAAAGTACGGAGGAAGTGTCGCTGATCATCAGGTCGGAAGCGACGAAATCCAGCATGGTATCTGCTTTGATCAAATCGGAAGAATCGGAGAAATACAGGTTTTTGATGCCTTTCAGTTTTGCCCATAATCCCAAACGACGTAATCGTTTCGTGTCGTGGTAATGCGGACGGATGATCAGATTGAATTCTTTGGTGATTTCTTCGGCAAATTTGTAAGCATATTTTTTGAAGGTGCCGTTACCGAATCGCCAGGTGGGAGCATAAAGCACAACCGGTTTGGAACGGTCTTTCACACCCAACCGATCCAATTCTTTTTCCTTTTTGATCGTTCCGTTTACCACAGCATCGAAGCGGGGATTACCGATTTTGATCAATTTTTCTTCGGGAATGTTTTTTCCCACATCCAGCAGTTTTTCCTTCATTTTAGGACCGGGTAGAAAGAAATAATCGAAGGAATCCATGTAAGCGCCTTTGCCGCCAAAAACCTTATCGCCGGAGCCGTGCCCCAGATAAATCGTGCGGCAATTTTGCGGATCGACGTTCAGCCGACGGGCGGAATGCGTCAGCATGATTCCTTTCAGATCATTAAGATGGTTGTAATCTCGCGTCAGAACGCGGGGAGTATTTAAAAAACTTTTATATTTCGGATCGCCATTCATGCCGCGCAGATAATATTTGTATTCCAGCCAATTACGCCATTTATAAACGATGAACGTGCCGCCGATCGCTTCGTAAATCGGCTTGGAATAAGAGAACTGATAGATTTGTTTGCCGTAATAATAAACGTTCAATTTTGCTCCTTTTCCGCCACGATCGCTTTATCGTCTTTCTTGAAATTCCACTCTTTTACCGGCGTTCTCCAGTCTCCGTAACGATAAGAAAGATAGCCGTCGAAATCTGCCGGGATCATATATTTTTTGCCATTAAAATCGATCCAGTCCAACTGGTCGTAAAACCTGGCTGGAACGGATTTGAGCACCGGTGACTTGATGCCGACCGTCCAAAAATACTCGTTATTCTTTTTGCGTTTTAAGAAAACATCCAGCATCACTTCGCCTTTTTTCAGGAATTTGTGGAATTTTCTGATCTTGATCATGCGCAATTCTCCTTTGCGGAAAGGCGGCATCTTCCTGTTATAAAACCTGGTGCTGATGCGAAATCCTTTCAACATCAGTTGGAAAGCAACTTTGATAAGTTTCCGGCGTTCCGATATGCACATGGAAATATCCATGTCGTTATCCCAGGGCAGCAGCCGGTTTTCGCGGATCACACCCAGAAGCGTGCCACCTTCCAGCCAATATGAGATGCCTGCTTTTTCCAGTTCCAAAGTTACTGCCTGCAAAATTTGCAGCGCTTCGGTCAGATTCTTTCCTTCCAGTTTGGTTTTACCTGCCAATTTATAGCTCCTTAATTTTCTTCTTCAAAGCTTTTTTCATATTTCACAACTTACTACAAAAATATCAATTATAATCATTTACTGTTATCCTAATGCAAATCCCCTCTTGAGAGGGGTGTCCCGAAATTTTCGGGACAGGGTGTGTACACGTGGTTCTTTGGAAGAATTTTTTTTAAATACAAAAGAAGCAAAGCTAAAAGAAATTCACGAGATTCTTCGTAAGCAAAGCTAAAAGATTTCTCAGAATGACATTGCATATTATACAAAACTTATTTCCTTTTCATTATCTCATCGATCTTTATTTTCACCCGCTGAGCAGCTTTGCCATCCAAACCGGTAAAAAAATAATCCCGATATTCCTGTAATTTTTGTTGCATCTCCGCGGTAGGATTTAGTGCCGAATGCACAGCCGGCAGTAAATCGTCCGGTTGATACATGTGCGGAAAAGCGCCTTCCAGCCATTTCCCCGGATCGATGGAAACGGATTCCATGCCGTCGGAATGTATAAGTTTGGACATCGGCAGCACATAAATAATACCGTGTTTTCCCAACGCCAGGAATTCATTGATCACGCTGGAAGTATCGCTGATCATCGTATCTGCCAGAACCAGATACGGATAAATGTCGTAATCTTCTTTATCGATCAGAAAAACTTCTTGGTGTTTGGCTGCCAGTTTTTCATAAAAACGATGCTGGCTGTGAGATGCATATTTGCCACCCCAACTGTAAGGATGCAGTTTGATGATAAGATTATATTCCGGCAGCAAATCCGTGATTTTCGACTGCACATATTCGATGCAGCTCGGTTTGTAGGAAGGGGCAAAAAGCACGGTTTTTCGGTTTGCATCCAAACCGAGTTTCTTCTTCAATTTGTCCGGCTGATAATAATCTTTCCAAAACAGCGTATCGAGCTTGGGAATGCCCGTCACATAAAAATCGGCAGCATCTTCCCAACCCAGACTTCTGATATAATCCAGCCAGTACTGTCCTTCCAAAAAAACGTGATAATGGTAATCCGGCTGCTTTTTGATGTTGCGAATGCGCAGCGTTTTTATGCCGACTCCGTGATCGAGATGAACCCGAACACAATCGCCGTATCTTTCGGGATTTTTCAGCACATCGCCGCTGATCACCAGATCGAAACCGTCGGTTTCTTCCGAGATTTTCAATCCCAGTTTTTTCAATTTTGCTTCGATTTGTTTTTTTTGCGGAATCAGAAAAATCCCCAAAAAGCGTTTTTGATCCTTTCCCACATGAAAAGAAATGTCGTAGGAAGGATCTTTTATTAATTCCAGGTACATGGGATATAAAGAGTTAAAATAATATTCCTTTTTCAGGTCGAAAAGCGTGCGAATCATCGTAAATATCCTCGTCGAAAATGTTCGTGGCAGATTACCTGCATTTTGCGGAACAGATTTACAGGCTTCTTCACCTGCTCCAATTCCGGTTTGTGCAGAAGCAGTTGTCCAATCAGATTTTCGCAGATTTTACCGTCCCGGCGCGGGTTGATCTCATCCAAATGTCTGCGTCTATTTTGACTGTGAAAACCGGGATTCTCCAAGCTCCAATCCAACACGTCACGCAGCATGGCAGGATCGTCGATGTCGATGCCTTTATCCGGGCGGCTTTGCGTTCGGAATGTGATTACCGGTTTATCCAGCAGCATGAATTCATAAAGAACGGAAGAGGTATCGGAGATGAGAACGTCGGCGGCATACAGGTAGGGCGTGATGTCGTAATCGTCGATGAAAAGAGTATTGGAAGGCATTTTATGCCGGAAAGTTGCAATCAATTCTTTATTCATCAATTCATGGAATTTGATCAGCCAGAATTCATCGTCACGGGCAATCTGAGGAATAACATCCATCAATTCCGTTGCCGACTGCATTTTGCGGCTGTGTGTGGGAGCGAAAAGAATGACTTTTTTATCGAATGGAATTGCCGGAATGGCAGTTTGCGAAAAATTCAAAATATGATCGACTTTGGGCCAACCGGTTTCCAATACATGAAAATATTTAAACTTTTTTTGCAATTCCAGAAACCTGGCTGTTACGAACGGACCGGAAGTGCAGTAACAATCAAAGAAATGCCTGATTTTGTAATGCGAAGGCTTTTCCACACCCAAACCGTGAAATATTTCCACTTTTATGCCGGGCAGACGGAAATCCACAAAATTGCCGGGAACCAGCACAAAATCACTACGAAATTTCTGCGCTTCCCGGACAGAAGTAAAAATCGGTTTTCCTGTAAGATCAGAAGGCAGATTGTTCAGAACTTTTTGGGAAACAAACAAAGCGTATTCGTGCTCCGTGGTGTTCAGATATTCTGCCAGCGGCTGAATGATCGGGATGGAATATTTTTTGGAAATATAAAAAAGGAATTTCATTATGTTTTCGCTCTGTTTATATAGTTTTCATTAACCCTTAATTCGAATAATCATAACTTCTTAAATCGGCAATCTAAAATCGCTTTATTTTTCATTAACCCTCAGTCCGGCAGCCGCCGGACAGCTCCCTTAACAGGGAACGAATTAGGAAGGGATGATCTATAATTTGAGATCGAAGCTTTACTTCTAAAATCGAAAATCTCAAATCGGAAATCTAAAATCGCTTTATTTTTCATTAACCCTCAGTCCGGCAGCCGTCGGACAGCTCCCTTAACAGGGAGCGAATTAGGAAGGGATGATCTATAATTTGAGATCGATGCTTTTAGTTTCATCTCTCATCTCTCATCTCTCATCTCTCATCTCTCATTCCGTGTTCTTATCGGCAAATTGAATTTCATAAAGCGTTCGGTAGCGTTCACAGCTTTCCAGTAATTCCTGATGCTTGCCGATACCGACAACTTTACCGCCGTCCATTACCACGATTTTATTAGAAGATAGAATCGTGGAAAGGCGATGAGCGATCACGACCACGGTTCTGTTTCTGGTAGCCTGTTCGATTGCCTGCTGCACTTTTTGTTCGGATTCCGAATCCAAAGCGCTGGTAGCTTCATCGAAAATCAGAATGGGCGGATTACCCACAATGGCACGGGCAATGCAGACCCGCTGTTTCTGTCCGCCGGAAAGATTAGCGCCACGCGGTGAAAGCATGGTTTCATATTTCATCGGCATCGTTTCTATAAATTCGTCGGCAAATGCGATCCGGGCAGCGGTTTTCACTTCTTCATCCGAAATATCCTGCAAAGAGCCGTACCTAATGTTATTAGCTATGGTTTCATTAAACAAAATCGATTCCTGCGTAACCGTACCGAAAAGAGTTCGCAAATCACGTAAATTAATCCGATCGGTTGGAATGCCATCCAGTAATATTTCTCCGGAAGTATGATCATACATGCGGGAAAGCAGATTAACGAGAGTTGTTTTTCCGGCTCCGCTGTTTCCTACCAAAGCCACCTGTTCACCTTTATTTATGGTAAACGAGACATCGGATAAAACCTGATCACCATCTTCATAAGCGAAGCTGACATTTTTTAATTCTATTTTATCGGTGAAATCATTTTTATTAGCCTGATCTGAGCTTTCCATAATTTCCGATTTGCGGTTGATGATCACATAAATTCGATCCAGAGAAACCAATGCTTTGCGGATGTCGGCATAAGCTTCCGTGAATTGTTTGATGGGATGCAGCATCGAAAAAATTGCCAGCAGGAAGGAGGTAAAAGCTCCCAGAGTAAAACTGGCATCATGCGATAAAATCGCCTTCCCGCCGATCAGCAGAACAATAATTCCCATTATGGTACCGTTAAATTCGGAAAGCGGAACATTAACCGCCCGGTAAATCATCGATTTCGTCCAGGCAAAATAGTTCTTCCGATTGATTCTCTCGAATTTTTTCATTTCGAAATTCTCGCGGGAAAAAGCCTTGACGATCCTCATGCTGTTGAGCGTTTCCTCCACATTGGAAAACATGGTGGAAGACTGCTTTTGAATGCGCGAAGCATATTTTTTGATCTTATTTCCCAGATAGTTGATGCCGAGGGTGAAAATAGGAAATACGATCAAACTGATAAAAAATAATTTGAAATTCAGGAAAATCGCCAAACCGGCATACATCAGAACCAACAGGCAATTTCGGATCACATCGAAGGCGGATTTGATGAAGAAGTTACTCACAATGCGCACATCGGAAACCATGCGTACCAGCGAATCACCGACTTTGTTTTTCCCGAA
>DAISYT010000051.1:0-10369 GCA_036825175.1 Candidatus Cloacimonadota bacterium | reverse complement strand
GATAATTACCATGGTTATATTTAACTTGTTTACAGTAACTTATGAATTATGAAAAAAGCTTTAATTTTTCAAATAGAAGGAGGAAATGATGAAAAGAATTTTAACTGCTATCGATCTCAATGATGAAACAAATGCGGTGATTTCGCAGGCCATTAAAATAACCAAACTTTTCGGCGCCAGTTTATGTATTGTTCATTGCGAATCATACGATTATTATCAAACCTTGGGTGAGACGGATGTCATTCCACAACCGGAATTTCGGGAAGGCAGATTGCAGATTATTCGCGAACGACTGAAAAAGGTGAAAGACCTGATTCAGCAGGAAGGAATAGAAGTGAAATCCGTTTTATTAGAAGGTCCCACGGCAGAAAACATCATCTCCGCCGCCGAAGATTTTCAAGCAGAATTGATCATTGTAGGTTCACATAAACACGGAAAATTTTACAATCTGCTGATCGGCAGTACCCACGATGCTCTGATCAAACGTTCCAAAGTGCCGGTTCTGGTTATTCCGCCGCTCGAAGAAAAATAAGCTTTATCCGATTTTTGTAATCTATCGATCAACTCTCATGTTTTCTTCTATCCTGATCTGGTGCGATTTCTTTAAATGCTTAACCAGATTTCGGTAGAAAACAAAAGTCAGCCAAAATGAAAGGAAATCGGAGATGGGCATGGTCACCCAGACACCGTTTAATCCCAATAATTGTGGAATGAACAGAATAAGCGGTATTAAAAACAGGATTTCGCGGCTCATGGAAAGTACGATAGAGGGCAAAGCTTTACCCAACGCCTGAAAAATAGTGGTTCCCACCATCTGAAATCCCACCAGAGGAATCAGCAGCATCATTGTTCGCATCGCAGTAGAACCCATGGAAATCAATTCCGGATCGTTGGTAAAAATCATCATCATGGGGCGAGAGAAAAGTTGGGCGAGGATAAATCCCAGTGTGGCGATGCAGGTAGCCCAAATAATGGCGATGGTATTCACCTGCTGTACTTTATCGAAGCGACCGGCGCCATAATTGTAACCTGCGATCGGCTGTAATCCCTGGGCAATACCGATAGATGGCATCACCAGAAAACGTACGAAACGCTGAACAATCCCGTAGGCGGCAATAGCTAAATCTCCTCCGAAATTTCCCAAAGCATGATTGAACAACGTAAAAACCAGACTGCCGGCTACATTACGCGCAAACGAGGAAAAGCCGATAGCAACGACTTCGCGTAAAATATTTAGTCTGATTGTGAAATGTTGGAAATTAAATTTGAGAATGCTTTTGCCGCTGTTCATAAATGCGATCACATAAACGACCGAAAGAAACTGGGCAATCACCGTAGCGATAGCAGCGCCACGCACTCCCATTTTCAGGGTAAAAATAAAAATCGGGTCTAAAATAATATTTGATCCGGCACCGATGATCATGGAAATCATTGCCACTTTGGCGTGCCCTTCTGCCCGAACCAAATGGTGGCAACTCATAGATGCAATGAAAAGAATGGAACAGAAAATGATGATCTCATAATAATCTTTGGCATACGGATAAATGTATTCGGAAGCTCCAAATAACATGAGCAGCTGCTCTTTGAAGATAAGTGCGGCGGAAGTGATGACGAAAGAAATAATTAGCGTTGAGGCAAAGACCGTTCCTACCACGCGGTTCGCTTTTTCCACATTCTCTTCGCCCAGACTGCGTGAAACCACCGAAGCTCCCCCGATGCCAAAAAGCAATCCGATCGCCATGACGATCATCTGGATGGGGAATACTATGGAAAGACCGGCAATGCCAAGATGACCGATACCGCGTCCTACGAAAATCGTATCAACGATGTTATACAGTGCCATTACAAACATTCCGGTAATGGCTGGCACAGAGAGTTTGAAGAGCAATCTTTTTATATTATTATCAGCTAATAAATGTTCATTCGGCATTCGTTATTCCTTTTTCCAGACAAGCGTGGGCATTATCACACATTTTTTGTAAGAAGAGTTTCAAGATATTTTTATCATCTTCAGAAAAACCGGCAGTTATGACTTCATCCCAACTCATAAAAATGGCGTCGAACCTGGCTTTGAATTCCCAGGCTTTCGGAGTAAGATAAACCAGATAAGCCCGACTGTCGGCAATGTCTTGTTCTTTACGGATGTATCCGGTTTCCAATAACTTAGCTATAGCCCTGGTAATGTTTGCCTTATCCATGTGTAATGAATCGCCTAAAGTATTCAGGTGCACTCCGTCTTTCAGATATAATCTGCGCAAAATATACAGTGAACCGCGATTCATCTCGTAAAGCCGAAACTGCTGATCGAAATAACGATGAGCCTGACGGCTGATAAAGCTTACACAAAATCCAAAAGATCTTTCTTCTTCATGCCCCATTTCTCAACTCCTGATTAGTTGATGACGCAACTAATTTTCCGGGCTTATAGCTGTCAATTATCTTTTCCGAAGGGAAGAGAATTTCCTCTGTTTCTATCAAAACACCGTTTTTTTTAATCGAGAAAATTCCTCGACGCTCAGCGTCGGGGTTTCCCTATCTTCTCCCCTAAGCCAGGGGAGATGCCGGAGGCAGAGGGGTGGAATATAGAAAATTCGATTTTCAGCTGGCTGAAATAAATTTGGCGAAATACCCCTTGGCTCTGCCAGGGGGATAGTCAAATTTAAGAATTTTCTTTATTTGTGGAGATGATTATATTAACACAAACTATAATAGCTACTTAGAACGCTTTCTCTTGTCGAAATTTTCTTTTTTTGTTCCCTTGCTTTTATCTTTTGCCGGCTTGCCGGTGTGTGTGGTTTTCTGGAAATCTTCTTTACCTTTTGCTGCTACGATGAGCGGTTTGCGGTCTTTTCCTCTGGTTCGGAAAGTATGAATGATCTGTTCGGCTTCTTCAAAAGGTACATTGGCAAAGGAAAAATTATCATAAATCTGCACGTCACGGATCAGGTTGGAATCCACCATAGCTTCATTCTGGATGAGCACGACCAGTTTCTTGATCGTCATTTTGTCATTCCGTCCTAAAGCGATAAATAAGCGGGTGATGCCCTGTTGATCCGGCGAGGTTTCATGATTGCGGCTGCGGGAAGGTTTTTGTTTGCGTTCCGGCTCGAGAATCTCCGGATATTTATCGGCGGATAATTCGTCTTTATAAAAGTGCGAAAGAAGGGAAGCGATGACTTTGTCGGGTGGATATTTGGCTAACAATTCGTAAGCTACGGACAAATTTTCGCTGAAAGTGTCTTCTTGGATTATTGCTTCCACTTCCGAGATGATGCGATCTTTTTTCAATTTGATCAGTTCCTTAACTTTGGGCAGGGATTCTCGGCGAATTTCGGATTTGGAAACGCTCTGAATCTGCATTAACTGCCTATATTCGGAAGGCGTAATGAAAGTGATGGCAGTTCCCTGTTTCCCGGCTCTGCCGGTTCGACCGATACGATGGACATAACTTTCAGGACCCTGCGGAATGGAGTAATTCAAAACATGTGTCAGATCGCTGATATCGATGCCGCGCGCGGCAACATCGGTGGCTACCAGAATGCTGAGGCGTTTCTTTTTGAATTGTTCCAGAATGCGTTCCCGCTGTGCCTGCGAAATATCTCCGTGTAAAGCTGCTGCTTCGTAACCTCGGTCGATCAGAGCATTCGCCACGTGATCGACTTTTTGTTTGGTGCGGCAGAAAACCAAGGCATAAAATTCCGGTTCCACATCGATGATGCGGCAGAGTGCTTCAAATTTATCGGATGATCGGACTTCAAAATAGATTTGATCGGTCAGATCGACGGTTAATTGTTTGGTGGGAACTTTGATTATTTCATAATCGTGCATAAATTTTTCTGCCAATTGGACGATGCGTGTCGGCATGGTAGCAGAAAACAGCAAAACGCGTTTCTTTTCCGGTGTGCTGGAAAGGATGATTTCTACATCTTCGATGAATCCCATATTCAGCATTTCATCTGCTTCATCCAGAACTAAAAAAGACAAATCATCCAAATGCAGAGTACCCCGATTGAGATGATCGATAATACGTCCCGGCGTTCCCACTACTATTTCCACGCCATTTTTCAAACGGCGCAATTGTTGATCGTAGGACTGTCCGCCATAAATCGGCAGAACCGAAAGTCTTCTGCCGCCGCGAAAAGAGTTCATTTCTTCGGCGACCTGTAACGCCAGCTCGCGCGTGGGAACCAGGATGAGAGCTTGTACAACGCCGTTTCCTTCTCTCAGCATATCCATGATCGGTAAGCCGAAGGCTGCGGTTTTTCCGGTACCGGTTTGAGCTTGTCCCACCATGTCCTTCTGGTTTTGCAATAATAATGGGATCGTCATTAACTGTATGTTTGACGGCTCTTCAAAACCTTTGTGACCGATCGCCAGCAAAGATTCTGCCGACAATCCCAGGTTTTCAAATTTTTCTAAATTCTTCATTTATATCCTTAAATATTTTTTGTAATGATCAGAAAAAAAGCTTTTCCTGAGGATCACATAACTCCATTTTTTTTTAGGCAGTTATCTTAGCAAGTGTTAATTTATATTTTGAGAAGAGAATTTTGTTTTATGGTATGGCAGCTATTTTTTAGCGGCGCGAAAATTCAAATTGGTCTAACTCCAATCCGAAAGAAAAATAGTAGTAGGTGTGATAATCATCGTCGAAAGAAGCAGCCATGCGAATCGGTCCCAATAGCGATTTATAACCGAGAATTAATCCGCAACCTTTATGGGAAAATTTGTCGGCTTCCCAAGTATCCACATCGCCCAGGTTCAGGAAGTTCATTTGCCAATCGATAAAGAAATTTTTGATAAAATTCGTACGGATGGAGAAGGTGTTAACTTTGTAAATGGGAGCGACTTTTTCGTTCGTTCTCAGTCCCAGAAAATCATCGATTCCGCCGATGTAAAAAGGGGTGAAGTCATTTATTTGTTTCTCGAAATGAGAGCCGTATTCAAATTTATATTTCAGGCTGACCTGTTTGGCGAAGGGGATCAGAAGGCGGAATCTGGAAAAAAAAGTGCGATTGTCGAAATCACTGTAAAACTCTTTATTTGCCTGTGAATATTTGCAGAAAAATTCCAGCCCGTTCATGGGGAAAATATAATCATCCAGATTTTCATGCAGCATTTTCACGCCGAAGCCGGTCGAATTAATTTCCTGTTCCGTGAATTCAGCGATATTCTGATATAATTTTGAATAGTAATTATAACCATAAAATTCCAGCACGATTGCTTTTCTGGCATAAAATCCCACACCGAAAGTACTGCCGAATTCCAATGAACGCACGCTGTTCGTTTTTACATGATCTTCATCGTAAGAATGGAGGATGAATTCTTTTAAATACGGAAAAATCCGGAAGTAAACGCCCATGTGCTTTCCAAAATTCTTCACATAATCTACGTTGAATTCCTGCTTATCGCCGATTTGCCCGTTCACCAACATCTTGGAATTTTTTTGAACGACATTATTCATCGTTAGAGTCACGCCCAGATTTATTTCTTTTTCCTGATTGTAAGAGACATCCAGCCCGTAAGTTATGCGATTTTTCTCACGCAATTTGATCGTCAGAATGTAATGATCGTCGATCTGATCGATGACGGGATAAATAAAAGAAAACAAGTCTGAATTGTAAGCTTCACGGAAGGCTGCCATAATTTCAGCTTTTGTATATTTTTGATTCGTAAGAAGCCCGACTGTTTCACGAGTTTTGGCATTACTCAGATAGATATTTCCCACTACCCGAATGCGGGAAAAACTGATCTTATCCGGCAAGGTTTCTGCTTTGTTCAACGCTCTTCCTGGCTGATAAGAAAACGGATTTTTTTGAAAATACTGACGGGCAGCTGCTTCGCCCGAAGCGATCATTTCCTTCTTTTTTTTGAAATCTAAAATACTGAGACCGGACAAATCCGGTTCGATCAGAATGTCACATTTTTTCCGTGAATTTTCCACATTTTCTGTAATGCTGAAATTTACGGTTTGATCCAGGACATCGATCAGAGTGCTTAACCGGTCTTCGGTTCTTAGACCGGAACTCACATTCACTCCGATAACGATATCAGCTCCCATATTGCGCACCACTTCTGCCGGCAGATTACTGACGATACCGCCATCGATGTACATTTGCCCATCGATGCGGAAAGGTTGGAAGACAGAGGGAAAAGATAACGAAGCCCGGATTACTTCCGGTAAAGAGCCGGAAGAAAAGACTTTCTCTTCTCCGGTAAGAATATTGGTGGCAACGCAGCGGAAGGGAATAGGTAACAGATCGAAATTTCTGATGTGATTATACTCGTAAGTTCGGGAAAGCAAAACATTGATAAATTTATTTCCGGATACAAGAGCTTGCGGTAACTTTGGAGTCAGGTTATTCATCGCTTCGAACGTGAAATTGGCATAAGGTTTCCAGCGTTTATTGCCGATATCAAAATCTCGGCGTTCGATCTGATCTGAGAAAAGATCGAGGCTTATCTCTTCCAAAAAAATCTGTTCGATCTCTTCGGCAGAATAACCGATCGCATACAATCCACCGATAATCGCTCCGCTGCTGGTTCCGGCAATGTAGTCGATGGGAATATTCATTTCATCGATTACCTTTAACACCCCGATATGGGCGAGTCCTCGCACTCCGCCGCCACTTAAAGCCAGACCGATTTTCTCCTGGGCAGAAAGTACAGAGAAAGCGAAGATGATGAAAAAGGCGAACGATATTCTTTTCATATTCACTCGATTATAAATCAGGACGGGATTATGACATCCCGTCCCAATATCAATACAAAATTTACAGTTCCTGACTGTCGGCAGGAATGTTTGTATCCGGCACGATTTCTACTTCGGCTGTTTTTTTGCTGCCGCTGTAAATGCCTTCGATAATAGGTGAATAAGCTACGATAAGACCGGCAAAAACGATGCTCACCATGCTCATTAATTTGATTAAAATATTGATCGATGGACCGGCTGTATCTTTGAACGGATCGCCCACCGTATCGCCAACGACCGTGGCTTTATGCACGTCGGAACCCTTGCCGCCGTAATGTCCCGTTTCCACGTATTTTTTGGCATTATCCCAGGCACCACCGGCATTATTCATCATAACTGCCAGCACAAATCCGGTGGAAAGTCCTCCGGCAAGCAAGCCCAAAACACCGGCAACGCCGGTGAATAATCCGATGACGATCGGAGTTAAAATTCCTAAAAGCGCCGGAGTAACCATCTCTTTTTGAGCACCGATGGTGGAAATGTGTACGCATTTAGCATATTCCGGTTCGGCAGTTCCTTCCATAATACCTGGAATTTCTTTGAATTGACGGCGTACTTCCGCCACCATATTTCCCGCAGCTCGTCCCACCGCTTTCATCGTAAGTGCAGCAAAAACGAAGGTGACCATGGCTCCGACAAAAATGCCGATCAGAAATTTGGGATTCATCAGGTTTACGGAGTAATAATTCATAAAATCCGTGATGGTCGCTTTAGCAGTTTCCACCGGGAATATCTCGCCATTCGGCATAACGATGTTCATTATTTGATGTCCGGCAAAAAGCAGACCATGGCGTACTTCTTCCAGATAAGCAGCCAATAAAGCCATTGCTGTGAGAGCAGCCGATCCGATAGCAAACCCCTTTCCGGTAGCAGCAGTCGTATTTCCTACGCTGTCCAGAGCATCAGTTCTGTGACGAACTTGATGAGGAAGTTTACTCATTTCGGCATTCCCGCCGGCATTATCTGCGATAGGACCGAAAGCATCCATTGCCAGAGTTACTCCCAAAGTTGCTAACATGCCCACAGCGCCGAATCCGATTCCATATAATCCCATTTCGGGAATGGTAAAGCCGTGGCTGACGCTGAATGCAGCCATGATGCCAATACAAATAATGATGACAGGAGCGGCGGTAGATTTCATGCCGACAGCCAACCCTTCAATAATGACCGTAGCCGGACCGAATTCTCCCTGTTTGGCGATGCCTTTGGTAGGATCGTAAGCGTGAGAAGTGGATCGTTCTGTGAAAAGACCGATCAAAATTCCTGCCAGTAAACCGATAACGGATGACAGAAAAATACCGAAAGAATACTCGGGGGGGAGCATGTATTTTGTGACGAAAAATACCGCTATGGCGATAAGAATCGAGCTTCCGTAAACGCCTTTATTAAGAGCGAACATCAAATCTTTGATGTCGGCATCCTCTTTAGTGGACGCCATAAAAATTCCTAATACTGAAAGCAAAGCACCTACGCCTGCCACCACCATGGGAGCGGTAACAAATTTAATCGCCCAGATATCGAGCAAAGCTGTTCCATGACCGAAAATCTGAGTAACGGCAGCCATGCCGAGTGCGGCAGTTGCCAAAATGGATCCGGCGTAAGATTCGTATAAATCGGCACCCATACCGGCAACATCACCTACGTTATCACCTACATTATCGGCGATGGTAGCAGGATTACGCGGATCATCTTCCGGAATTCCGGCTTCTACTTTTCCTACCAGATCGGCACCGACATCGGCGGCTTTGGTATAAATTCCTCCACCCAAACGGGCAAACAAAGCTTGCGTGGAAGCACCCATTCCAAAACTAAGCATAATCACCGTGATTGTATTTAAGGAAAATGTTTCAGGAAATAAATTTAAAATATAAAACCAGGCAGAAATATCTACCAGTGCCAAGCCGACGACAACCAATCCCATAACTCCGCCGGCACGAAATGCTACTTTTAATCCTTTGTTCAAGCTTTCCGATGCACCCTGAGCTGTTCTGCTCGATGCCAGCGTCGCCGTATTCATACCGATCCAGCCAGCCAGACCACTGAAAAAACCTCCAGTAAGGAAAGCGAAAGGAATCAGCCAGTGCAACACATGTAACACATGCGCCATCAGATTGAAAGCTATAAATGCGCAGATGAAGAAAATTCCTACGCCGCGATATTGTTGTTTCAAATATGCAAAAGCACCGTTCCGAACGTATTTGGCGATTTTCTGCATTTGCTCATTTCCGGGATTCTCTTTTTTTACAGATTGAAAAAATATATAGGCAAACAAAAGAGCCACTACTGCCCCTAATGGTGCTATATACCAGGTTCTTGGAACCATTAACTCCTCCACAATATTTATTCAGAATTTAGTTCAGGTCAGAAAATGAAGGGTGGGTTATTTGTCAAGAGTTTGGGAAATCGTCCGCTAAGAATAGATAAATCTTCTCTATTTCTCGAAATATAAACAGGTTAGGGAATTTGTTCATTATAGAAAAGCCCTTCCCGGGAAGATATCGGTAAGGGCTTCTCAGCAGGGGATACGGTGTTAACAATCCTCTCTCAAAAAATCAATTATATTGATTCCGTTTAAATAAACATCGCAATAAAGGCAGCCGGTATCAAGATTTAATGGATTTCTCAGATCGACACAATTATCGGTAAGCAGATTTACCAGTTTGGATAAAACTATATTCCGGTCAGGCATGACATCCAAATACTTAATGGCTACTATTCTGCCTTTATCGTCATTCCAGTTCCAGTCTTCTGCCAATTCCAGGCTCAGATTTTCATGAACTTTTAAAATATTGTATAACATGATTCTACTTTAAATAAAAAGATAAATGTTTGCCTTCGAGATAAATTCTGCCAGAGATTAAGCCATTCGGCAGATTTTCCGCATGCATAATTTCCACTTTTTTGTTTTGAATGAGAGAATGAATTTTATCGAGAATCATCTTTTTGTCGATGGATGATTTTAAAGTGTATAGAATGCGTCGATCGAAAAGGATTTTGTTATTTTCATCGGAATCGCATTCTATTCGGAAGACATCCGGACGCAAAATAGATTTGATGGTAGCTTCTATCATTATATTAATAATTCAGACAATTATTATCCGAAAAAGAGAGAGAAAGAAGCGGAATCTTTTTTTTCTCTGACTTATATTTGGTTAATAAGGACTCAATTTCACTCTGATCGAAGGGTTTCATAATATATCCGATAGGATTCAGAGAAGACGCTTGTAACAACGTTTTATCATCTCCATAAGCGCTACAGAAGATGATGCTTACATCGATTTTTTTCCGGATCATTTTAGCTGCTTCGATTCCGCTGATCGAACCTGCTAATTTTATGTCCATGAAGATGATATCCGGTTGTACTTCAATTGCGGATATTACTGCCTCTTCGCCGCTGGCTTCCATACAGATGACATCATGTCCCATGTCGATCAATGTCAGCCTTAAATCTTCGGCGATCAGCTGTTCATCTTCAGTTATTAAAATCCGTGCCATTTGCCTTAACAAAAATTACTTACTCAGACCGCTATCCGACTGCGGTCTGAGTGTAATAAAATATTTCCTCTTTTTCGTTATACAAATCTACTTCTTGTAAATGTAGATTTTATCATCAACCTG
>DAISYT010000050.1:0-10432 GCA_036825175.1 Candidatus Cloacimonadota bacterium | reverse complement strand
TATAATCCAAAATTTTATCATGGACATAAGATTAACGATTTTGAAAAATGGATTTATTAAAAAAATAAAGAATAAAGGAGATTCTAATGATTAGTAATCTTGAGTCGATGTTGTCAACCAACGTCAAAGGAATGACGAAATCCGCCATACGCGAACTTCTAAAACTTACGAACGATCCGGAAATTATCTCTTTTGCCGGAGGTTTACCTGCACCGGAAACGTTCCCCAAAGAGGAATTGATCAAGATCACGGAAGAAGTGATCCGTGAAGAAGGAAATCAGGCTTTGCAATACGGTACCACCGAAGGCGACGCCAAACTGCGTGACTTACTTGCCAAAAATTATAACAAACAAGGTTTTAACATTACCAAAGATAACATCATGATCACCACAGCATCCCAGCAAGGTCTCGATCTTCTGGCAAAGATTTTCATCAACCGTGGCGACAAGGTTATCGTTGGTTTACCATCCTACCTGGGCGGCTTGGGCGCTTTTAATGCTTACGGCGCCAGATTTGAAGGCATCAAACACGATGCACACGGGATGCGTTCCGACCTTTTGGAAACCAAACTGGCAGAAATGAAAGCTAATGGCGAAAAACCAAAATTTATCTACATTATTCCCGATTTCCAAAATCCTGCCGGTGTAACCATGCCGGAAAGCAGAAGAAAAGAAATCATCGCTATCGCTCGTAAATACGATGTGCTGATCGCCGAAGACAGCCCATACAAACAGATTCGTTTTGAAGGCAAGGACGAACCCAGTTTGTTCGTTTTGGATGGCGGAGAAAACGTAGTCAACCTGGGAACCTTCTCCAAGATTTTTGTTCCCGGATTTAGAATCGGCTGGATAATTGCACATCCGGTAATTTTAGATAAATTCATCACTGCTAAACAACACACCGACCTCTGTACTTCTCCTTTCGTACAGAAAATCTCTGCTAAATATATGGAAGGCGGTTACTTTGAGGAAAACCTGAAAAAGACGATCCAGAACTACAAAGTAAAAAAAGATCACATGCTGGCAGCCTTTGATAAATACATGCCGGAAGGCGTAACCTGGACGAAGCCGGAAGGCGGTTTGTTCCTGTTCCTTACCCTTCCCGAATATATGGATTCGGAAGCCTTATTCATGAAAGCCATCAAGAAGAAAGTGGCATTCGTGATCGGTAGCGTGTTCCATTGTGACGGCAGTGGCAGAAACACGATGAGAATCAACTTCTCTTATGAAACCGTGGAAAAGAACCAGGAAGGTGTAAGACGCCTGGCAGAAGTTATCAAAGAAGAAATGAAATAAGCAATTTCAGAAAATGGAATTTGGAGAAGTTCTGCGGAGCTTCTCCATTTTTATAAAAATTGAACGGAGTGAAAAATTGAAAGAATTTAATGTAGCAATCGTTGGAGCAACCGGCGTCGTAGGCGGCGAGACTCTGAAAGTTCTGGAAGAGAGAAATTTTCCCATCAAGGAATTGAAATTGATTGCTACCGCAAATTCTGTCGGGCAGCAATTCAACTTTCACGAATGCCGTTTTAGCGTGGAAGAACTCACCGAAAAAAGTTTTCAGGAGATCGATCACGTTTTTTTCTGTGCCGGGGGAGAAGTAAGTAAAAAGTACGTTCCTTTGGCGGTACAGGCAGGTGCCATTGCCATCGATAAAAGCAGCGTTTTCCGGTTGGATAATCATGTGCCGTTGGTGGTACCGGAAGTCAATCCGCTCGATGCTTTCCGGCATCAGGGAATCCTGGCAAATCCCAATTGCTCCACCATTCAGCTGGTTACGGCATTAAAGCCGATCAACGATCTGTCACGCATCAAACGTCTCATCGTGAACACCTGTCAATCGGTTTCCGGTTCCAGGAAAAAAGCCATGGAAGAGCTGCGGGTGCAATCCCGACAGGTTCTGGATGAAAAGAAAGTTACCCGCCAGGTTTATCCGCATCAGATCGCTTTCAATGTCTTGCCGCATATCGATGTTTTCGAATCCAACGCATTCACCAAAGAAGAAATGAAACTGATCCATGAAACGAAGAAAATCATGGCAGATGAAGATATAAAAATCACTGCCACGGCGGTGCGGGTACCTGTTTTTATCGGTCATGCCGAATCGGTTTATCTGGAAACCGAAAGCCGTCTGGATATCGAGAAATTAAGAAGTCATTATCTGTGTGCACCCGGTATCAAACTGGTGGACGATATCGAAAATTCCAAGTATCCACTACCGATCATGAGTGAGACTTATGATGATGTAATGGTGGGAAGACTCCGCCGTGATCTGGCTGTGCCAAACGGGATCAATTTGTGGATCGTTGCCAATAACCTGCGCAAAGGCGCTGCTTTGAATGCCGTGCAGATTGCGGAATTATTGATCACTTAAATATGAAAATAATCATCCAGAAATTTGGTGGAACTTCCCTGCAAAATAGTGAGTTACGACAGAAAGCCGCCGAATTGGTAAAATTATCTGTTTCCGAAGGCTGGTCGCCGGTTGTGGTAGTTTCTGCCATCGGCAGGAAAGGCGATCCATACGCCACCGAATCGCTTCTGGATTTTGTAATCCGGGAAACCCCGGCAATCCGTAAACGGGAAAAAGATATGCTTTTATCTTGCGGAGAGGTCATTTCCGCAGTCACTTTTACCTCTGTTTTGCAGCATTCCGGTTTGGAAGCTGTGGCTCTCACCGGAATCGATGCCGGAATTATTACAGATGAAAATCATGGTAATGCCCAGGTAAAAAAAGTCGATACGGCTTTTTTACATGCCATCCTGAAATCCCATAAAATTCCGGTGGTCTGCGGTTTTCAGGGCATTTCCGAAAAGGGAGCCATCACCACACTCGGCAGAGGTGGCAGCGATACCACCGCCAGTGTATTGGCTGCGGCTTTGGATGCGGAAGAGATCAGAGTTTACAAAGATGTGGATGGCTTAAATACTGCCGATCCCAAACTTATTTGTCACTCCTCTTTGATTCCGACAGCCAGTTATGAAGAAGCGGTGGAATTGGCAGAAAAAGGAGCTCAGATCATTCATCCCAGAGCTGTGGAAATAGCTGCTGCCGAAAATATTCCGATCCGGATTTTCTCGATGAAAACCGGTAAAAGCGGTACTTCCGTAAAAAACATTAAATCGGATAAACCGGTTACCGGCATTACCAGCAAAGAAAATATCGTGCTCATTTGCCTGGAAGCTAAAACGGAAGTGAGCAATGTTCAACTGAAAATTTTCCAGCTTCTTGCCGATAACAATGTCAGTGCAGACTTCATCGATATTCGTCCCGATTCGATTTCATTCATCATCGATTCGGAAAATCTGGCAACGACTCATGCCATCATGCAAAAAAATAATTTTAGCTGTTCCACCCGGGAAAATCTGGTAAAAGTATCGATAGTCGGTTCCGGCATGACCGGCGTTCCCGGCATTATGGCAAAAGTGGTGGAAGCTCTCACTTCCCATCAAATCATTATTTTTGGCTGTACGGATTCCCGCACCACCATTTCCTGCCTGATCGATAAAAACGATAAAATCAAAGCGATCGGCGCTTTACATAATATTTTTAATTTGGATGCAAAATGAAAAAAATATTTCTGATTATTATAACCCTGATCTCACTGAATGCCTTTGCAGCGAAAGTCTCTTCCCAACAGAACAAGCTGAACAAAGAATATCTGACGCTGCTCGATCTAAATATCGGCGGCACCATTAAATTGCTGTCGTCGTTCAATACGATTCTGGATAGTCTGCCCGATCAGGTCACGGGAACACAGCTGTTTTCCGGTTTTTTGATGGATCTCACGTTGGAATGCGGTAATCTGAAAAAGCATATCGCACTTACCGAAACCATGAAATCTGCGGAACGTGAAGAAATGATCCAGGTGCTTATCGCCACCCTCAACCCTGATATCGAATATCTGCCATACAGCGTTTCCAAAGAACAGGATGAACAAAATCGGCAAATTCTTGCTGCGATGCACATCCGATTTAAAGATCGTCTTTTTGCCCTGCAAAAAGAAATTTTGCGAGAAGAAACTTTGATCCTGGAAAGCGCGACGTTCAATAAATACTTTTTTAATCTGCATTCACAACATTTCATGTATGAATTGTTGATGGATTTCATCGAACCTTCCGGCAAACTGAGCCGGGAAAATCGTAATTACCTGATCCAAATGGCGACGCAGCTCGAAGAGATGATGGCAGAATCCTTATTACCAACGGAAGAATAATAAAAAATGAAAGCGATCTGTTACATTTTCATTCTTTTATTGGGAGCTGGCTGCGGCTGGTTGTTTTATAAATTTATCGGTTGCCGTTCCGGCGGTTGACCGTTGACTTCCTACGTTTGGTCAAACGTGATAATAGGAGCATTACTAGGTTTTCTGCTGCTTTCCCCGATCGTCGATAAACTGCTCCAAAACCGATCTCAAAAGAATCATTCCGCAGAACAGAGTGAAAATAATGATCAGGAGAATAACTCCATCCGATAAACCGCGTGTGTTGGAAATCTGCTCACAAATCTGGGAAGGTAGCGATTACATTCCGCAGGTTTTTGACGAATGGGTGAGAGACGAAGGTCTTTTCGCCGGATTGTGGGAAAATGACGTTTTGGTCGGTTTGGGGAAGTTAGCATTTATAACTCCGAAAGAAGTGTGGCTGGAAGGTCTGCGAAAAGACGAAAAGAGCGGAGCCAGTGGGGTCGGAGCAAAAATCAGTAAATTTTATTTCGATTTTCTCAAAGGCAAAAACATAGAAATGATCCGCTTCGCCACGTATTTCAGTAATATCGCTTCCATTCGGTTGAACGAAAAACTGGGATTTAAAAAGATTTTGGAACTTTCATATAAATCAAAGAAAATAATTCCATTTACCCGAATGATTCCTTCTGTATTTTCTCAGGATATCGATTTTGCTTCGCTGCGTACTTTTGTCGAAAAATCATGCTATTTACGTGATGTGGATTTTAATCTCAGTCAGGGTTGGATTTTTCATAAATATTCGCCGG
The DNA here is from genome assembly GCA_036825175.1 of Candidatus Cloacimonadota bacterium. Classification (GTDB taxonomy): domain Bacteria; phylum Cloacimonadota; class Cloacimonadia; order Cloacimonadales; family TCS61; genus B137-G9. The sequence goes on along the minus strand of DAISYT010000050.1, from coordinate 5,440 downwards.
AAGAACTGCTGGAATATTATAAAAAGAAGCATTTTGTCGTTTGGCTGGAATATGGGAAAATTACTGGCTGTGCCTTGTGGAGCGAGATTATTTATCAGGATGTTTTCTGGCTTTCTTTGTTGGAAGTGAAAGATGAAAATATGTTCACTGAGTTTATAAATTACTTTTACTTTTTGAATGCAAATTCCCAATACACGAAAATAGAAATGTTATTTCCGGATGGGCAGCTTTTGGAATTTGGTCGAAGAAACGGTTTTATCAGCGAAGAACGGGAACATGATTTCAGGCTTTATGAACTTCCGAAAGATAAAATCGAAGAGATTACGGGACAGAAATGTTAAAAAATCTGCAGCTGTATAAATTTTCCGCTTACGGATTTTTAAAAAATCTACGGTTTTTCGATGCCTTCATCATTCTCTTTTTTCGTCAGCAGGGATTCAGTTTTTTGCAGATCGGCACCCTGATTTCGCTGCGGGAAATTTCCATTTTGATCTTGGAAATTCCCACCGGAATTTTTGCCGATAGCTTTGGCAGACGCAGTTCCATGATTCTTTCCTTTGTTTCTTACATCTTGTCTTTTCTCATCTTTTTCTTCCTGCCCACTTTTGGGTTTTATGCCGTCGCTATGATTTTTTTTGCTTTGGGCGAAGCTTATCGAACCGGTACGCATAAAGCCATGATCTTAACCTATCTGGAGCTGAATAATCTGACCGATAAAAAAGTGGAATATTATGGTTTCACCCGTAGTTGGTCTCAGTTGGGATCGGCTATAGCAGCATTGATAGCCGGAGCAATCGTATTTTATTCCGGGAATTATAAATACATCTTTTTAGGGTCGGTCATTCCGTATCTTCTGGCTTTAGGCTTAATGCTGACGTATCCTCAGGAACTGGATGGCAAAATATCCAGAGAAAAGATGCCTTTTATGGCTAAAACCTGGGGTTTGATGCGCAACAGCCTTTCGATTTTCGTGCGGGAATTGAAGAAGAAGTCTTTGCGGAAAGCACTGATTAATTCTGCTTTATTCGACGGATTTTATGAAGCGGTGAAAGATTATATCCAACCGATCCTGCAGTCTTTTGCTCTCGCTGCGCCGCTATTTTTGAGCATCAGGAACGGACGAGATACAATCATTATTTCACTGGTTTATTTTTGTTTGTATTTGCTCACTTCTTTTGCTGCCAGAAAATCGTCTCGCTTTTCATCGTTATTTTCTTCTTTGCCGCAAGCCATCGACCGCACTTATCTGATCGGCATTGCTCTGATCATATTCAGTTCTCTTTTCCTGATTCTTCATCTTAAAATTGTATCGATCATCCTGTTCATCTTATTTTATGCTTTCCATAATACCCGCCGTCCCATGACCGTGAGCTTTGTCAGTGATCAAATTTCTTCGGAATTATTGGCTTCCGGTTTGTCGCTGGAATCACAACTGAAAACGCTTTTCACCGCTGTTTTATCTCCTTTGATGGGATTCTTCTCAGATCGGTTGGGTATCGGAACAGCCCTTTTGATATTATCATTCTTGACACTATTTGCCTTTCCCTTGATAAAGGTTCAGGAAAAAGGAGAGTAAGAATGTTGAAGGATTTGATAGAACGGAATCGCAGTTATCGCCGTTTCGATCAAACTGCGATAATCGGCATGGATACGCTTTCCGAGCTGATAAACCTGGCACGGATGACTGCAAATGGCGCCAACATTCAATCTTTAAGATTCAAATTATTAAACACCCCCGAAAATAATGAAAAGGTTTTTTCCTGCCTGAAATGGGCTGGCTATTTACCGGAATGGAGCGGTCCCCAAGAAGGTGAAAAACCCACCGCTTACATCATCGTTTTAAATGAGACAAAACTGAAGAATAATGCACAATACGACGTGGGACTGGCTTGTCAGTCGATTCTTCTGGGAGCAGTGGAAAAAGGTTTGGGCGGTTGCCTTTTCGGATCGGTGGACAGGAATAAACTGAGTAATATTTTTGCTTTGAACGAGCATTACGAAATTACGTTGGTCATTGCTTTGGGCAAACCGGTGGAAACTGTCGTGTTGGAAGATGCGGATGATGACATCAGGTATTGGCGGGATGAAAATCAGGTTCATCACGTTCCCAAAAGAAAACTGGCAGATCTTATCGTTTAATTGGAGAGTTAAATGAAGAGAATAATTTTAGTGATTATTTTTTGTTTTTTTATTTTTTCGTTAATTTCAGCACAAGTGGTAAATGGCGACACTCTTTCCGTGGATGGAAAAAAGATTTTAAAAGTGTGGGGAACGCATTACGAGCGGGGTTATGCCACAGGTTATATTATGGGAAACAACATTATGTCGTTGTTACAAAATTATTTCATTGCTTCCTTATTCAACAGTTCTCCCTCGTTATATCAAATGATCAGGTCTTTCTTTCTGACCAATGTATCGATCGAAGATAAATATAATCAGGAAGCCCAAGGTATGATCGATGGAATGATTGCTTCCGGCAATAGCCTTTACTCGCCGACTTTGCAGCGTGATCTCGATAAAGACGATATCCTCATGGTGAATTCAGTGGTCGATATGGCTTCGTTTACCGAGCTTCAGGATAAATTGTGTCTGGGTTGTTCCAGCCTTTCCAGTTGGGGAGAAAACACGCTCGACGATCCCGATTTGAACGGGACGCTGGTTCTTACCCGGCAGTTGGATTGGTCTTCCACCGCTGAACTTTATGACAATCATCTTCTCGTCGTACATTTTCCGGCAGAGAACGATGAAGTCAATTGGATTTCCTTTACATTCCCCGGTTTATTTGGAACGCTTTCCGGCATCAATGAGGATGGTGTATGTGCTTTCATGAACATGGGAAATATTCATACTTACACTGCTACTAATAATTTACATCCATTACTTTTAAGTGTTCGAAATGGTATAGAAAGTTACGATTATAATGAAGATTTTGTGATGAATGGTTTGGATGTGGCAGATGCAATCGCCGACAAACTACATCTTGCCGGTTCTATCGTTCATGCTGCCACCCAGGAATCCGGGCTGATTGTGGAAACGAATAATTCTGGCAGTATGGTTCGGTATGACAGTGATAATACGGTCGTTCCCTCCGATTGCCTGGTTGCGACCAATCATTTCCGGGTTTTGTCGAATCCGGTTAATTGCTACCGTTATGCCAATATCGCAGATTCTTTGGCGGCAAATTCTAATATGACCGTAGAAAGAAGCTGGAATGTTTTAAAAGGCGCCTCTTCCGTAAGCACAAATATGCAGATGATAGAATATATTCCGGCATGTAATCTGGTTAACTGGTCCACCGCCGATCCTACTCATCCCGCTTACATGAATGTTCCTACGACTTTCGAGTTATCCGAACTCTTCACTATGCCGGTCAGCATCGATAATCAATATGCTAAGGTTATTCAGGTTGTGAATACTTACCCGAATCCCTTTGTGGATACGGCTTCACTTTCTTTCAGCCTTTCCCAGTCCTGTAGTGTGAGTTTAAGTATTTTCAATGTACGCGGACAAAAGCTCAAATCATTGGTCGATGAATCACGTTCCAGAGGAAGTTATACGGTTTTGTGGGATGGTAGGGATGAAAGCGGACAGACCTTACCTTCGGGAATTTACTTCTATCGGTTTTCCACAGATTATATGATGGAAACCGGCAGATTGGTTTTGGTGAAGTAACGTATTCTTCTGAAATTACTTGCACAGATTATTGAGATGAGCGCTGAAACTAAGAATCTTCCTGATGAATTTTTGCTGGTAAACAGCCAGGAAAATAAGCAGATTTCGTTCCGTGGATTTTTGTTCGAGGATTTTCCCGAAACTAATCATTTCAAACTGCTTAAGTTGTTGAAAAATATGATCGATGTATCTTTGGGTGGCTTCGCTCCCAATCATGGTTTTTCTTTGGAAACAGCTTTATAACGTGGGAATAATCAGTTGACATAAGAAGAGCGATTTAAAAATTCAGTTTAAATAAATATTAATAAAAAAGGAGTAAATTATGGCGAAAATGACGGTCGATCCTAATTACTGTAAAGGCTGTGGATTGTGTATCTCAGTTTGTCCCAAAAAGATCATCCGATTTTCAGAGAGCATCAACCAAAAAGGTTATCACTATGCGGAGTGTTTCGATCAGGAATCCTGCATAGCTTGCAAAATGTGTTATACGATTTGTCCCGACGTGGCAATTACAATTGAGAAGTAAAAAAAATAGATTGGAGGAAATATGGGCGAAAAGGTATTGATGAAAGGTAACGAAGCAGTTGCCGAAGCAGCCATTAGAGCTGGCTGCAGGCATTACTTCGCATATCCTATCACCCCGCAAAGCGAGCTGATCGAATACATGGCAAAGATGTTGCCGAGAGTGAACGGGGTTTTTCTACAGGCAGAAAGTGAAGTGGCAGCCATTAATATGGTTTATGGCTGTTCCGGTGCCGGAGTACGAGTGATGACCTCGTCGTCGTCTCCCGGAATCTCACTGAAAATGGAAGGTATTTCTTATATTGCCGGCGCAAATTTGCCCGCCGTGATCGTGAATGTGCAGCGTGGCGGTCCTGGCTTGGGAGATATTCAGCCTTCTCAGGGAGATTATTTTCAGGCAACCAAAGGCGGAGGTCATGGCGATTATCATCTGATCGTGCTGGCTCCCAGTATGGTTCAGGAATTTGCCGATATGGCAGATTTGGCTTTCGATCTGGCAGATAAATACAGAAATCCCGTGATGATCTTGTCGGATGGATTACTCGGACAGATGATGGAACCGGTCGATTTCAAACCGGCAAAAACCGATGCTGAGATTGCAGAATTGCGAAAACAGCATTATAGCTGGTGTCTGCATCCCAATGAAGACGAACCGAATCATCATCATCACGAGATCAATTCTTTGGAACTCGATCCAAAAGTTCTGGAACAACACGTTCTGAGACTGAAGAAAAAATACGATGAAATCACTGCTAATGAAATTCGTTACGAGAAATACAATGTAAACGATGATAACCAATATTTGGTCGTAGCATTCGGAACCGCAGCCCGAATCGTGAAAAGTGCGATCGATGAATTACAGGAAGAAGGCATCAGTGTCGGCATGATCAGACCGATCACACTTTGGCCCTATCCTTATGAAGTCATCAGCAATGAAATCAAACCGCAAATTAAAAAAGTTCTGGTTGCCGAATTAAATCTCGGTCAAATGGTCGAAGATGTAAAATTGGCTGTGAACGGTAAAGTGCCGGTTGAATTCCTGGGAAAAGTAGGCGGAGTTCTGTTTACCCCCGAGGAAATCAAAGAAAAGATCAAGGGAATGTAGGAGGAAATCATGCAGATTATAGCACAAAGACCAAAATCATTAACAAATCTTTCTTTCACCTATTGTCCCGGTTGTATGCACGGCGTGGCTCATCGTCTCATCGCAGAAGCGATGGATGAACTGGATATGCGCAACAACATG
>DAISYT010000049.1:0-10588 GCA_036825175.1 Candidatus Cloacimonadota bacterium | reverse complement strand
GGGACCTAATGCAAAAACTGTTCAACTAGAACCATATAAAATAGCAGAGGCAAGTTTGCTACTTGCCTCTGCTGATATTTAGTTTTGTTATAAGTTTTTTTTGTTAACGGAGCAGAATCATCTTCCGGGTATTCTGATAATTTCCAGCTTTCATCTTGCAAAGATAGATGCCACTCGAAACCGGCTTACCATTATCGTCTTTACCATACCAGACTACGCTATGCTGACCTGCCGAAAACTGAGCATCGACCAGTTGTTTCACCTTCTGTCCTTTCAGATTATAAATACAAATCTCCGTGTGTGCAGAGCTTTCCGTGGTAGAGAAGGAAATCGTTGTCTCCGGGTTAAACGGATTCGGGTAGTTGCCATTTAAACTTGTAACGACAGGAATCGGGTTATTCCCGTTCGCCATCTGAACATGCTCGATAACGGCATCTGCGGAAAGAACCGACATATATCCTCCGCTGTAAACCGCACGGACATTATAAGAATAAGTGCCGTTTGGCATATCGAGATCGAGATAAGTAGTTTCAGTTATATCCTCGGCAATCATCACCAAATTTCGATAGACCTTATAACTAAGCAACTCTCTGGACGGAGCATCCCAGGAAAACAAGATATCAGCGCCTGAAGTGGTAGCTTCCGGATTTTCCGGAGTGGGGAACGTGACAGAAATAACTCCGTACGTGGAAGGCAGGGATTCTCCGAGATCGTGAACAGCAGTTATCCAATACTCATACGTTCCTGCTGACAGAGTCATATCGCTATAAGTAAATATTGCGGGATCGGTAATTTCGGCGAGTAAGTTTCCGTTACGATAAAGCCGATAGCCGTTCAGATCGCGGCTATTATGTGCAGTATTCCTTCTGCTCTCACGACCCGTTTGCTGTGTTTCCGGGCTTTCCCACGTTAATACAACATCGTTATAATCTACCAAATTAGCTTCAAAGTTAGCCGGAATAGGCAGCGCTGTTAACGTAAAATCGACCGGAGTGGTTTGTTCTTCTACAATCACAATATCTGTTACAACATCATCCATATAACCCGCTAAGCTCGCGGTAAGTTCGTAGGTTCCCGGAAGCAGGGGATAGACGAAATTTCCTGCCTGATCCGGATGTGTATTAGTGGTTCCGTTACTGATGATCACATTTTCCACCTCGGCATTTCCGCCGTTCAAAGTAACCGTTCCACCGGCAAAACCCCAATATTGGGAAGATGTCGTGAAGAGTAATGCCATTTGATTTTCCAATGGTTTAGCGGCATCCGGATAAGTGTTATTATAAGTATATTCCAAACCGACCCGGGAAGTATGATCTTCGATACCGACAGTACTGTATTGTCCGTGTTCGTTCAGACTGCTGCCCGAATCGTTGTTATTTACCACTTTATATTGGAATTTTATTTCGCTGTCTCCGGTAAATGTAGGATAATAATTAAAATCGTAGAGAATGACCTGGAATGTTTCTTCGGAGCTACTATAATCGTTTTGCATGTGATACCATTCAATTACGACATAATGCAATTCTGCATCGTAATACCAATAAACATGTCCTTGGCTGCCGTTTCTCAAATCATCCCAGAATGGAGCGATCATGGGCATCGGACCCTGCGGACCGGGGATTCTGGTATTCATAAAGGAAGCCTGACTTGCACCACCGGGAGCAATCCAACCATTCGAACATACCGTAAGCATGTCATATTGGATACCGTACATACTAAAGGCAATTGGTAAATTATTAATATCGGCAATAGAACCGGTATCACCGGCATCGTTGATTGGCAGCTGAGTACCTATCGTATTGATCTCGATCCAATCATAAGCAGGAACGTTGAAATATCCTTCATCATCATCATCATAACAAAAATAGGAATATGCATCCGGTCCTAAAGGATCGGTTACCTGTACTTCACCTACAGACATGATGAATTGAACCGTATCGTCGTAGCCGTCTGCATTGTAAAGATGAAGATCCATCGCAACCTGTGTACCCACTACCAATTGCGTTCCGGCTGAGAGTCCGAAGGTATCGGTGCTGTTGGCAGCCTGTCCATTAGCAGAAATATCACCGAAATAACCGAGATTATCGGTTACCACGACCTGTTCATTATTGGAGGTCAATTCACCATAAACAGCAGAAGCTGAAAGGCTGCCCAGATTTTGCAGAGTTACGGACATTTCGGTAATTTCGCCGGGATCGAGGAAACCATTTCCGTTATCCAGAATGGTATATTCCTGTTCATCGAGAGTGGCACCTTCCACGATCAAATAAATAATATCGTTCCAGGTATTACCGAGATCATCCTCGATCACCATGTCGAGTTTAATTTCAGAGCTGCCCAAAGTGCTGGCATCTACCGAGAAATCAAAATCATCGGAAGAGAAAAGCGAGGAATTAGCCGCAATATTGCCGTACGTTTCCTCAGCATCGGTAATCGTAAAATCGTTATCCGAACTGATGGTAGCCGTTACCGAGTTGGCAGTTTGCGTACCGAAATTTTTCAATTCCACCTGCAATTCGATATTTTCACCGGGATTAACATTGCCATCGCTGTTTCCGGAGGACGTTCCATTATTATCATCATCGATCAGATAATCGAGGATATTTACATATTTTTCCATTTCCACCACATCAAAACCACCGAGATGCGGAATGAAATCATGTTTGGTTACGATCAGATTAGCGGTTCCCTGTAATTCGGCAAAAACCGGTAAAGCGATGTATCCGGCAGCATCGGTATAACCGGTGGCAAAGATATCATCGTCACCCATCGTGGCAGTAACCCAGGCATTTTCCAGAGGTTCGCCGTTACTATCCTGAACCATCACTTCCAGATAATCCGTACCGGGAGAAATTTCATCATTATAAGTTACATTCATTTCTTGAGGAATACTTGTCCAAAGATGTACTCCCGGATCACCGATCAGTGTGTTCCAATGGGTGAAGATATTAACCGCATTACTGGGGTTGGTGGGATAATTAAGATACAAACTTAATTTACCGCGATTAACAGCTCCTCCCGGATTGTGAATAGCATCTGCAAAAAGACCGTAATAGATGCCGGCACAGATGCAGTTATTAAACTGGGTATGAGTTCCGGTAGTAGCTGTTCCGATAGCAGCGATAGCGCCGACAGGATTGGAAACAGAACCCACGCGGATAAAGGCTTCGCTGCGACTTTCTTCCGAGGCAAAGCTTCCGGTACCGCAGGTAAGAAAAACTGCAAAAGGGAATTTTTTATAATTCGTCAGAGCATAAATATTACTGGTATAAAAATTACTCATGCCTACATAACCACGGTAATTCATGTAAATATCGCCGGCATTCAGATTGGAGGATATGCCATTAGCCCATCCCGATGTATATACGCCGGTAGAAACAATGTTCGGAGCATATTCCTGCATCAATTCGTCGATGAATTGATTTACAAACACTGTGGATGGACCGGAATGACTCGGATCACCTACCAAAACTGCTTTGTTATACCAATCGGTTTCAGACATATACGGCTGTCTTTCGTAATTCAAAATTTTGGTAACATAAACCTGTAACTGCGAAACCGTCTCCACCGAAATACGTCCGAGGAAAACATCTTCCAAAATATCTCCGCCTTCCAGTTCGGCATAAGGATGATCACCTTCTCCGTTATAATAAGAATAAGATTCGAAATAAGTGGGAATAGATATTGCCCCGTTGGCATCTCCGACAAAGCAAACAAATTCGGGGGGATTTTCCCAATTATCATAAGCATTTTGGATGTATGCTTTAATGGTTGTGGTGGAAGTTCCGGTCTGAGAAGTAGTGGCAACGGTTACATCATATCCCATCTGATGTTTCCAATTAACGAGATATTGCAGATTGGTAAGCAGATCGGTGTTATTTGGGCAAATAAATAAGTAACTGGGATCCTGGAAATCATCTTCCCGGCTGCCGGAACTGGCGTAATTTAAAATATTGGATTGGAATAGCGGTTCAAAAGCGCGGGATTTTTTTCTTTCGCTACGGGTGATGGTATTTTCCCCGCCACTGCCTTCGGTGTTCACCATGACATCGATATTCGTAATAATCTTCAATTCATGGGAAACCGGATCGTAACGGAACGGATTAATGGTAAGTTTAACTACGCGCACTCCCCTCATAATAGCGGGTGTGCCGGTTTCGATGATCTGCATGGGAAATATTGTGCCATTATTATAAAAGCTTTCATCAATAGTAAATATGCCGCGGCTGGGTTGGTTTTCTACCTGCAACTCCTGCTGCGGATAGACTGAAATATTTGAGATCGTATCTTCTTCGTAATCCAGTATACGTACCGTCGTTATCCCCTGATTAGGAATTGCCAGCAGTCGGCTGAAACAAGGCAGAGCCGGTTTGCCGACTTCCATGATTTCGCCTTCGTTGCTGTAACTGATCTTTTGATATTCCACACCGTCTTCATTAACGGTTTCCAACTCGTAACCGGGAAGTGAAAAACTCACTTCGGTTGTTTCGATACCGTAAGAAATGTGTTCGAACATTTCACTGTCACGATTCACCTCGATCCATTCAGCTGATAACGTAAAAGCTGTTAACAGAATCAAAATAAAGAACAAGTTTTTTTTCATTAAATCCTTCCTTTTCAACATATTTACACACTATCGTACAAAGCAAATAACATTCCAAGCAAAACAGTAAAATTCGGAAAGAAAAAAATAAAAAAAATGCGGATGGCATTAAAAGGCATTCCATCCGCATTTTGCTAGTTAATAATTTTTTTTATTGAAGCAGAATCATCTTGTTTGTTTTCTGATAATGTCCCGCTTTCATTTGATAAAGATAGACACCACTGGCAACTTGCTTTCCATAATCATCCCGACCATTCCAAACTACCGAATGATAGCCTGCCGGCAGAATTTTATCGACCAGGGTTTTCACTTTTTGTCCTTTCAGATTGTAAACTTCGATTTGCGTAGATACGCTGGAATTGGTGGTGGCGAAGTTGATCGTCGTCGTCGGATTGAACGGATTGGGATAATTGCCCTTCAAGCAGGTAGTCGCCGGAATTGTATTATCGCCAGAGGCAGTCATTTCCACGATTACTTCGTTAGATGCTTCCGATTCATACTCGTCGTATAAAGCCGTCACGTAATAAGTATAGGTGCCGGCAGTTAAATTCTCATCGAGATAAGTTGCTTCCGTCGTTTCTGCCAGAAATTCATTATTTTTGTAAACATTGTAGCCACAAAGGCTGCGGCTTTCTGTAGGACTTGACCAGGTTAATACCACATCGTCTTCCATGATGACGAATTCCAGATCAGAAGGTGGCGTAAGTTCTATCGTCACATTTTCCAGGTTGGAAGGGCTGGATTCCACGTAATCATCATAAACTGCCGTGACATAATATTCATAATCTCCGGCAGCCAAACCGCCATCGAAGTACTCGAGAATAGCCGGATCGCTGATCTCATTGATCATGACATTATTACGATAAATTTTATAACCGGATAATTCCCGTGTTTCATCGCTTACGGATTTTACATTCCGAGAAGAAGCAGTTGCTTTTTTTGCTGTCCTGGAATTGTTTTTTGCACTTTCTTCTATCGGCATTTCCCAGATTAGAGTAACGTCGTTGTACAAAACTTCTGTCTGCAAATTGGTGGGAGACGGAAAAGCGATAAGTGAAAAATCGATGGTCGTGGACTGATTGGAGATAATATTTACATTTTCTTCCATCACGGGATTATAACCCTCCAACTGGGCAGAGACGTCATAAGTTCCAGACAGGAGAGGTAACATGTAATCTCCGTTGGCATCGGGATGAGAAATATACTGGTCTGCGCTAATCAATACATCCTGTACATTTCCGTTTCCACCCGAAAGAGTTACACTCCCTTCTAAAAATCCCATATTGGAAATAGCTCCTCCCGGAGGAAAAACGATATAGTCTATCCATCCGCAATCACTACCTGTACTCACGGAACCGTCTTTAGAATAAGTCCACACAAATTCCACATCTGAGCCAGCCGATACATTATATGTTTCCTGACTCCAGGCAGATGTGCCGCACCAACTTCCCTGCAACTGATTATTGATATAAAATTTGAGATAATCGTAATTATTTTCGGAAGATACTTTCTTGTAGAAAGAAATTTCTCCAGCCGCTAAAACATCCATGGTAAGAGAAAGAGAAGAGGTTTGATTATGACTTATCGCACCAGATCGGGCACAATACATGCCTTCATAGGCGTCGGAGACGATCGTCCAGTTAGCAGCACCACTCATTTCCCAATCGAAACTCTCAAAATTTCCCGTTTCAAAATCCTCGTTAATGAAACCGATTCTGATCATGAAATCGACGGTCTGAGCATAATTCAAATCTCCATCTATCTGTGTTGTCATATTCGCAACATCACCCATATTAGCAGATGAAAGCACGGTCACATTATAAACCGCGGTAACAACGCTGCCGGGAGTAAAATCACCCAGATAGTAAGTAGCGCTATTGATCGTCAGATAATCGGCGGTAGTTGTAATTTCACTATTTGTGTTGAAGATAGCCGCTCCGCCTTCATTCAGATAAGAAACATAGATATCGGTAGTTTCACCGGGATCGAGAATATTGTTATCATTGTCATCTATAAAAATAGAACGGAACTCCGGATTGGGAGCATTCAAAGTAATGTGAAAACTCAGTTCCCAGGTATCTTCGTTACTTACGACATTGAGGGTAAAAAGTGCATTATGTGCATCGGGGCAATCTTCTGCCACATCGAAAGCAAAGCCGGTCAGATTGGTCGAAGAAGCGCCTCCAATTACCGGATCGTAGAGTGAACTCGTCTGATTGAGAGTGATGTATTCATCCGTACAGGAAAGCGTTGCCGAAACACCTGTAGCGGTTTGCTCACCCATGTTGTTCAGCGCTATATACAGGTCGACGGATTCGCCGTAATCGGCTAAGCCGTTGTTATTGCCGCTCTCATCATCCAACGTAATGCTACCCACTACCAGATAGGGCTCTTCGAATTGGATCGGCTCTCCGGTGAAAAGCAGTGCCGTTCCGTCCGTAATGAGCTTTGCCTGATCGGGATAAGTGTTATCGTAAGTGTATTCCAAACCGCGGGTGCCGGTATGGTCTTCGATACCGATCGTGCAGTATTGTCCGTGGCGGGAAGGATAGCTTCCCACATCTATGTTATTGAATTCCTGATATTGAAATTTCAGTTCGCTATCGCCGGTAGCCATGGGATAGAAGTTGCTATCATAGATGATTACCTCGAAGGTTTCCAAAAATGAATCATTATATTCGCTCTTCAGATTTGACCACTCGACCACCACATAATGCTGTACCGAATCGTAGTAATAATACACTCCTCCTGTGCTGGTAATCAAATCATCCCAGAAGACAGCGATTTGCGGACTGGGACCCAAAGGTCCGGGAATTTCCCAGTTCATGAACGAGGTATTGCCCGTAATGCCGGGAGCGACCCAGCCGTTGGAACAGATGGATAAAGCATCATATTCTATGCCGTAGAAATAAAAACTTATCGGTAGACCGGTGATCGTGGTTACGGCTCCCGTTTCACCCGGATCGCTCAAATTCAGGTTCGTGCCAATCCCGCTGATTTCCACCCAATCGTAAACAGGAACGTTATAATAATCCACATCACCATCGTCATAGCAGTAATAGCCATAGGCATCCGGACCCACCGGATCGGTGATGGAAGCAGAGCCGACCGTGAAGGTGAAGGTTACGGTATCGCTATAACCGGTTGCATTGTATAAAAGGATTTCACCCGTATATTGGCTGCCGGGAATAATCAAAGCATTAGCTGTGATCTGGAAAAGATCGGTGTTGTTCGTTGCCTGGCTGCCACCGGCGATATTGCCGAAATATCCTTCCGCATCGTCGAGTGTAAACCAATCGTCATCCAGACTTAAAGTGCCGTAAATCGCTTCGGCGGTAACGGTGCCCAGGTTTTCCAGGGTGATGGAAAGATTACTCGTCTCACCCGGTTCCAGCATGCTATTCGGATTACCCGGAAACGCCTGATCGGTAACGTAAAGATAAGAACCGACTACCGGCAGAGCAAGATGATCCTGCCAGCTATTGCCCAGATTATCCGTAATCGTGAAGTTGAGTGAGACTTCCATGCCGTTCAAAGCATCGGCTGCGACCGTGAAATCAAAATCATCAGCTGAATATACCGAAGCGCCGGCGGCGATGGTACCATAATCTTCCGTATCGTCACCTATCGTCACGAAACTGCTGTTGGTATTTATCACTGCACTCACGCCATTAGCTGACGAGGTACCGAAGTTCTTCAAACTGACCCGCAGTTCGATCGTTTCACCCGGATTGATTGCGCCATCACCGTTTCCAACCGAGCTACCGGTGTTATCATCGTCGATTTCATAAGCGAAGATATTCACGAATCTGTCCATATCTCCCACAGCAAAGCTACCCAGATGCGGAATGTAATTATGTTTCGTTACGGTGAGAGAAGCCGTTCCGCTGGTTGTAGCAGCGATTTCCAAGACGACATCGCCGTTTACATCCGTATAGCCGGTAGCAAAGATGTCGTCATCTCCCAGCAAAGCCGTTACCCAGGCATTCTCCATCGGGGTGCCGCTGGCATTCTGTACATGCACGGAAAGTGTATTGGCGCCGACAGCCAGTTGATTATCATAAGTTACCACTAATGCCTGGGGTACGCCTGTCCACACTTCCATACCGGGATCGCCCATCAGTGTATTCCAATAAGAAAAGTTTTGCACATAAGTGGATTGATTGGGATAATTTTCATAAAGAGCCAGTTTTCCACGGGTTAATGCCCCGCCCATATTAAAGATGTGATCGGCAAAGAGTCCGTAATAGGTACCGGCATCGATGCAGTTATTGAAACAGGTATGAGTGGAGGTAGTGGCGGTTCCGTAAGCTGCCACAGCGCCTTTCGGTTGTCCGGGAGTTCCCACGCGCAGGAAAGCTTCGCTGCGGCTGGTGCCACTATAAAATGTACCTGTTCCGCAGGTGGGGAAAACAGCTATCGGTAACATGAAACCGTTATTCAAAGCACTGATGTTGCTGTTATCAAAACCGCTCATACCAAGATATCCACGGTAATTGAGATAACTGACGCCGCTATTGATACTTGTACTCATACCGGTGGAATAGTTTCCGTTATAATATTCATTAAAAGTAAAATCGGGATTATGCTGTAACATCATCTGTTTTACGAATCTTTTTGTATCGCTGGTAGATGTACCGGAGTGAGACGGATCGCCCACCAATACTGCCTGTTCGTACCAATCCGTCTGAGCCATGTAGGGTATCTTTTCGTAATAAAGAATTTTATATACGATCGCTTGCAGTTCCGAAAGTGAAGAGAAGGACAGGCGTCCCACATAAACATCTGCCAGAATGTCGTTGCCTTCCAAACGGGCATAACCCTGATCGCCGCCACCGTTACTGATATAGTCCGTAGGAATGTTGTAGGTTCCTTCCGCATCGCCGACCAGACAAACGAATTCCGGAGGATTTTCCCAGGTATTGTAGGCAGTCTGGATATAAGCTTTGATCGTACTGAAAGAAGTGCCGCTGTTTACGCTGTAGGTTGCCACCTCGAAGCCTTTCTCATGTTTCCAGTCGGTTAAATAAGCCAGGTTATCTTCCACGGAATTGTCATTAATGTAAACGAACAAATAGCTCGGATCCTGGAAATTGTCTTCACGGCTGAGACTACTTTCATAGTTCAATACCGTTGCTTCGTATAACGGCTCGAAAGCTCTGGATAATTTGCGCTCTCCACGCGTGATCGTATTCTCTCCGCCATTGCCTGCGGTGTTGACTAAAATGTTAACGTTCGTTACAATCTTTAGTTCATGACTTACCGGATCGTAACGGAACGGATTGATCGTGAGATTGACCACACGCAATCCGCGTATGATCGCCGGCGTGCCGGCTACTACCATTTCGGCTGGAAAGATATTGCCGCTGTTATAAAAAGCTTCATCTATCGTGAAGATGTCACGATGCGACTGGCTTTCACTTTGCAGTTCCTGCTGCGGATAAATTAAAATATCAGAAATCGTCTCTTCCTGGTAATCCAATACCCGGAGGTTGACTTCACCCTGATTCGGAATGGCAATAAGCCGCGTGAAGCAGGGCAAATCCGGCTTACCGACTTCCAGTAATTCACCTTCAAATTGGTAACCGATCTTTTGATATTCCACGCCGTCTTCACGCACGGTCTCCAGCTCGTAGCCGGGAAGTGAAAAGTTTACTTCCGTCTCCGCTAAACCGTAAGAGGTATGAGCGAACATCTCTCCATCACGGTTTACTTCGATCCATTCGGCTGATAACGATAACACAATAAAAAACATAAAAACTAAAAATAACGGCTTTTTCAAAATTCCCCTCCTTTTCAACCTATGTAAAACGATATTGTGTAATAAATGCCGCAACTTATATTCCAAAACCATCACCGAGAATAACAGAAATAAAAAGCGGATGGCGTTTATAATCAACGCCATCCGCTCAGATTTTTTATTTTTTTCTTAAGGCTTCTGCAAAATAAGCAGAAAATAGAGTGGAATTTTGATGAAGAAGTATC
>DAISYT010000048.1:0-10643 GCA_036825175.1 Candidatus Cloacimonadota bacterium | reverse complement strand
TTACAGCATCGGTATTCGTCGCTTTGGAGTCGTTATAAAATTTCACTCCCTCGATCTCGGCGACGAATTCCAAACGGTGCGGCAGGGAAACAAAGGTGGAAAGCGCTGTTATGATGGCTTTGGCTGGCAGATGGAAATGATTTACCGCCATGATCGATGCCATCATATTCTCGATGTTGTGCGGTCCCTTCAAAGTAGCATCTTTTAAAGAATATTCGCAATCCTGATATTTCAGCGAGTTGTTTTCCAAAGTGATATCGGATTTTCCCTGCAAACCGAATTGTTTTATTTCGGCAGGGATTTGAGATCGGAAATCCTGAGCAAAATGGTCGTTGGAATTGATGATTGCCAGATCGGTATGAGTTTGATTGCGGAAGATATTGAATTTCGCCTGAGCGTATTCTTCCATGTTTTTGTAGCGATTCAGGTGATCGGGAGTGATGTTCAGAACGGCAGCCACATCGGGTCGGAAAGTATCGATGAGCTCGAGTTGAAAGCTGCTGAGTTCCAGCACGATGAAATCGATGCCCGGTTTTTCGATGGGATAAGCAGTGAAGGCGGTGCCGATATTTCCTGCCAGAATGGAATTGTAGCCGGCAGTTTGCAGGATGTGATGGATCAATGTGACGGTGGTACTTTTACCGTTAGAACCGGTGATAGCAATGATCTTGCTGTCCGGATGTTTGATCCGAAAACCGAACTCGATCTCACTGATGAGCTCTAAACCGCGCTTTTTTGCTTCCTTCACGATCGGTACGGAAAGCGGAATACCGGGACTGACGATAAGAATGTCATTATCTAAGATTCGTTCCGTATGACCGCCGAATTCGCAGGAAAATTCTGCCTGAATGGCAGCAGCATCCGGTATTTTATCGGCAGCTTTGAATTCACTGATGAATATGTTCCCGCCTAATTCTTTGATTTTACGGGCAGCTGCGATACCACTGCGCGCCATGCCCAAAATGCCGATTTGTAAATTTTTTATATCCATATCATCTCAACTTTAATGTAGCCAGACCGATAGCAACCAGCAGCATTCCCACGATCCAAAAACGGACGACGATTTTTTCTTCGGGAATGCCTTTCAATTCATAATGATGGTGAATCGGAGCACAGCGGAAAACGCGCTTGCCGGTGCCGAATTTGATACGTGTATATTTGAAATAATAGCGCTGAATAAGGGATGAGAGCGCTTCCATAACGAAAATTCCACCCACGATAGCGAAGAAAATCTCTTCCCGCAGAAGCACTGCCAAAACAGCCAGAATACCACCCAGAGAAAGCGAACCGGTATCGCCCAAAAATATCTGCGCCGGTTTTACATTGTACCATAAAAATCCCATCAATGTACCGATCAACGCAGTGATGAAAATGCAGAGTTCGCCGGCATTGGGAATGAATTCCAGATTGAAATGACTGGCGTGAATGAAATTACCTTTCAGGTATGCCATAATGCCCAAAGCAAGCGCAGCCAGCGCCACCGTTCCACTTGCCAGACCGTCCAGTCCGTCGGTGAGATTCACCGCATTGGAAGTGGCAGTGATCATAAAAACCACGAACGGAATGAAGAAAAATCCCAAATACAAAAAGGAATGTTTCAGGAATGGCAGGCTGATCTGTGCAATCGTCACTTTGTCGGGGCTGCCGAAATACAGCGCCGCCGAGATCAAAATGCCGAGAGTAATTTGAGAAAGCAGTTTATATTTGGCGATTAAACCCTGTTTCATTTTTAAAAAATTCTTCATATAGTCGTCCAGAAAACCGATCCCACCCAGCCAGATCGTGGTGATGACCATAATCAGAACGTAGCTGTTGATCAGATTATTCCAGAGCAGAACCGATAACAGCAAGCTGGAAATAACGATAAGTCCACCCATAGAAGGAGTGCCTTCCTTTTCCCGGTGCGAGATGGGAAGATAATCGTTAATGCGTTCGATGGCATGATATTTTCTCAGCATTCCGATGAATTTTGGTCCCAAAAGCAGGGAAAACAGAAGTGCTGTGATGAAGGCGCAAACCGCCCGGAACGTAACATACTGAAAAACATTGAAAATCGTGTAGCCGAAAACCTCCACGTTGGCTAACGGCAAAAATAAATGATAAAACATATTATAACCTTCCTAATATTTTTTCCAGTCTCAGGCTGTGGGAAGCTTTGACCAGGATCACAGCCTGCTCCGGAATGTTTTCTAAAATCGGTGATTCGAGCAGAGATTCGACATTATCGAAATGCTTCTCTGCCGGATAAAGGCGGGCAAAATTACCCACCGAAAATAAATGATCGAAACTGCCTTCTGCCAGAATATTTTGTATTTTCCGGTGAAAGTCTGCCGAACGTTCACCCAATTCCAGCATATCGCCTAAAATGGCGACGTGCGGTCTTGCCGGTAAGAAGGAGAACCAGAAACGAATGGCAGCCTGCATGGAATCGGGATTGGCATTGTAGCAATCTGCCAAAATGGTTCGCTGCCCGGAAGGCAAAATTTCCATCCGATTGGAAATGGAAAGCGGCATATCCAATCCCTGCTGAATCGTTTCCTGATCGAGGTGCAGCTCCGAACAAATTGCGATGGCGATGAGCGCATCGGAAGCGAACGTGGTGTAACCGGTTGGAATGGAAAATCGGGAATCATTTACGCTAAATTCGGTTCTCGAAATTGTATTTGCAAGAAGGGAAAGCCGATAATCATTGCCGTCATTTTTCCCGAAAGAAATACCCTGAAACTTGCTAAAACGTACATCGTCTCCGGGAAAATATTTAAGAGTTTTTTCATTTTTGAAAATAGCTGTTTTCTCGCGGAAAACTCCGTCTTCGTCGATCAGAAATTCCAGGTGAGAAGCGCCGATGGATGTAATGACAGCCAGATCGGGAGCGGCAATATCGGTGAGTTTGGCTATCTCTCCGAATTGATTGGTACCCAATTCCAGCACGGCAAATTCATCTGTGAAATCAAACTGAAAAATGGTTTTGGGTAAACCGATCAGATTATTTTCATTGGCGTGGGTTTTCAGAACCCGGTGCTGCACGGAAAGTATGTTTGCCAGATATTCTTTAGTGGTGGTTTTGCCGTAGCTACCGGTAATGGCGATGGTTTTCGCCGGAAAGATTTTTTTGTAGAAGGCAGCCAGCCGGTCATAAGCGATCAGCGTGTCATCGACTCTGATCAAATGTTCATTCTTAATTGGAAAATCACGATTTACCACTGCCCAACAATTGGGAATTTTCAAACATGCTTCCACGAAATCATGACCATCGAATTTATCTCCCTGCAAAGCAAAAAAGAGAGAATTCGCTCGTATGGAACGGGAATCGGTGGAAATGTAGCGTAGCGGTTCTTCATTATCAGATTCGATTTTCTGCCCGAAAACAAATTCCAATTGCAGAGGATCGAGTGGAAATGCCAAACCTGCTGGCGGTGCAATTTTACAGGCAGTCGCTGCAATTTCCCGATCATCGAAATGATGCTTGATGCCAGCGATTTCCTGGTAAGTTTCATGACCTTTGCCGGCAATCAAAACCACGTCGTTTTTGCCGGCTGCCCGAATGGCGGTTTCGATGGCGCATTGGCGATCACGAATAACACGAAAAGTATCATCGAAATTGCTTTCACTCACAATATCACGAATAATGTCGGAAGGATTTTCCCGGCGCGGATTATCGTTGGTCACGATGATCAGATCGGCAGATTGGAGTGCAGCTTGCAGCATTTGAGGACGTTTGCCTTTGTCGCGATTGCCACCGGCACCGAACACACAGATCAAACGGTGAGCAGTCAATTCCCGCAATGTGGAAAGAACATTCTGCAAAGCGTCGGGAGAATGCGCATAATCCACGAAAATGCTGATATTCCGCTCATTTTCGATACGCTGCAATCTGCCGTCGGCTGCTTCGATCTGAGATAAAGAATTAACCAAATCCTTTGGATCGAGAGTGGGTAACAATTCCCGAACGGCTGCCGTTGCCATGGCGGCATTGAAAATATTGAATTTTCCGATCAGTTTTGTCTGAAAAATCGTTTGCGGAGCGCCGGCAAAACTGAAACGGCTGCCGGTAGTATCGGTGTGATAATCATGAATCGTGTATTCGGCATTCACAAAGGAAATGCCTTTCCGAGGCAGGCTAAGTTTCTGATAAAATTCTCTGCCGCATTCATCGTCCACATTCAGGAGCGCTTTTCCGGAAGCGGGGGAGAGCAGCTCGAATAATCGGAATTTGGCAGCGGCATATTCCTGTAAATTATGATGAAAATCCAGATGATCCTGAGTGAGATTGGTGAATAGCGCCAGATCGAAGTGACAACCGAAAACGCGACTGAGCGCCAACGCATGAGACGATACTTCCATCACGACGAACTCAACCCGATTCTCCGCCATTTCGGCAAAAATCCGGTTCAGATCGAAAATATCGGGAGTGGTGCGTTCTGTGGAAAAATGTTGCTCTCCGATTTTGTAACCCAGCGTCCCGATCAAACCTGCTTTGCGACTGTTTTTGATCAGTAACTGATGAATGAGATGAGCGATCGTGGTTTTGCCGTTCGTGCCGGTAATCCCGATCAAAACAAATTGTGAGGTGGGGTCATCATAATACAAACGAGCCAGCAGAGCAGCGGTTTTACGGGAATCGGAGACGACGATCTGTGTTGCTTTTATCGGCAGTTTGCGCTGTACGATGAGCAAGCCGGCGCCATTTTGCAGAGCTTTTTCCGCGTAAAGATGCCCGTCTGTTTCATAACCTTCCAGGCAGATAAAAACATCGTCGATTCCCACCTGGCGGGAATCGATGGCGAATTTCCGGAAAGTGGCTTCCGAATTGGCAGCGCTACTTTCCTGCCATAAATCTGCCGCTTTCAGTACAGCTTCGATTTCACTGTATTTTATCGTGCTTTTACCACGCATTTTTCACCAAATTTTGTTTTTGTTCCGGGCTGAATCGATTGCTCGTAAATGCAGCCGACTCCTTCCGAAACCAATCTTATATTCTTACGATTTGCCTGTGCCAGCGCCTTTCTCAACGTCAGACCTCTCAGGTTCGGCATATCATAATTAAACACTTCCACATCCTGTTCGGCAGTCGGTGTGTCAAGAATAACAATGATACTTTCATTTTTGTCGAAAGCGGTATTCGGTTTGGGAAATTGATTCACGACGACGCCATCGGCGTTTTTCTCGACTATCTCAAATTTGATCCCGTAATTTTTTAGTGTGGATTCCGCTTCCAGACGGCTCATACCGAAAACAGCCGGGGCAAAAACGAATTCCCGGTTTTCTTCTTTGATATCGACGATGACATCGCTTTTGGGCAGACTGATAAGGCGGGAAACGACTTTTTTGAAAGTAGGAACGGCAGAAAGCGCGGAATAATAGGAATAAGATTTATAATCCGGCTCATCGTAAACGATGACGATGGTATATTTTGGTTCTTCCACCGGGAAGAATCCGGCAAAAATGGAAGTATATTTTTCTTCGGCATAACCGTTGGTTCCGCCAAAAGATTTTTCACTGGTTCCCGTTTTTCCGGCTACAGTCAGAAAATCGAATTTGGTGCCGGTTCCCGTGCCGTAATCGACCACACTTTTCAGGAACACCTTCAAAGTATCCAGCGAAGCCTGATCCGAAATGCGGCGCAATACCCGCGGCTGATGATTTTCCACCACTCTGCCTTCGCCGTCTAATATTTGTTGAACCAGATACGGCTGCATGATCTTGCCGCCATTTGCCATCGCACAGTAAGCATTTGCCAGTTGTAGTGCGGTCACGGAAATTTCCTGTCCAAAGGAAATGGAATGCAGAGAAAATCCCTGCCAATCTTTTAATTTACGGAAAATTCCGGCAGCTTCACCGGCGACATCGGCACTGATCTTGTGCCCGAATCCCATAGCGATGAGACGTTCGTAAAGTGTTTCACTGCCGATTTTTTCCACGATTTTGCTGATCCCGACGTTACTGGAATGAGCGATGATATCTTTGAAATTTAGTTTGGTAAATTTGTGATCGTCTTTGATCACACGTTCCACATTACCGTATTTGAGGTGGTAATTCCGGCAGTCGATCACGTCGGAAGGCTTGTAGATTCTTTTCTCCAGAGCCAGAAGTGCGGTGATCGGTTTGAGAGTGGAACCGGGTTCAAACATGAAAGAAGCAGGCAGATTCATGGTGCTGCGCAATTGTAAAGCAGTGCGTTCCTCATCTTTTTCGTTGATGCCGCTCATCGCCAGAATGGCGCCGGTTTGCGGATCCATAATGATGCCGATGGCATTTTTGGCTTGATATTTTTTGATGCCTTCGTTCAGGCTTTCATCCAGAATTTCCTGAAGATCATTATCGATGCTCAGAACCAGCGAATGTCCCTGTTCCGGCTGTTTTTCCTTCAAATCCAGAAGTGGGATGCGGCGATTATTGGCATCGTGGATCGATTCTTTCCAGCCGTATTTTCCTCGTAACTCACTGTCGTAAGTGCTTTCCAGTCCGGAAATTCCCTGCAGTTTATAAATTTCTTCGTTACTGTTTTCCGCGCGGTTGTCATCCACCATTCCCAGAAAATTAGAACCGAGTTTTCCCTGAGGATAAGTACGCCTGATTTTACTGAAATTTTTATTTAAACTATTGATATTTAGTTTATCCAGTTCCGTAGTAATTTGGTAAAGCTGAGTTTCGCTGATATTTTCGGAAATAAAGACGCTGCAATTGGCATTCAATAATTTATTTTGTAAGGAAGTCTGATCCATATCCGTATATTTGGAAAAAACTTCCGAGATTTGTCCGACGGTCTGCGCAAGATTTTTATCATTTCTTCCACAATAATTTTTCACCGCCGGTATATCGAGATCGATCTGATAGTATTTTACGGAGCTGACGAGCAGATTCCTGTTGCAATCGTAGATATTTCCACGTAAAGGAATGATAATCTTTTTGGAAGGATTCTGACGTATTTCTATCGTCGATTTCAGGTTATGAGCATCTAAAATTTGAATTTGAAAAAGATAAACGATCCAAACGAGAACGAGGATAGCGTTGAGCATCATAAAGATGGTTAGTCGCAGTTTCATATCCGCCTTCTCGCCGGCTTTTCTAAAAAAATGGAAACAGGCTGGTTATTATTTTGTGAGAGCTTCCACGCTGGGAACGATAAAATCTACCAGGCAGAAAGTTTCCGTTTTGGAATTCATCGTGATGCTGTGCACATTCGTGGCATCGTTGGGATAACGCATTCCAAGCTGTTCGTAAGCCAGTTTTTGAATACGATCTCTGGAGCCGAGGGTGCTGTTGCAGGTGATCAATTCGAGGTTGATATCTTTGGCGGATTTGATACTTTCGTTGATATCGTCGATCTGGCGGGAATAAGCGAGGATGATATGCTGGTTTTGATAATGCACAAAGACAGCTCCGAAAATCATCAGAATAAGAACAATAACTCTAAACTTCATCAGTCCTCCTTGCGTTCTGCAATACGCATTTTGGCACTTCGTGCCCTGGGATTTTTGCTTATTTCTTCTTCGCTGGGAATAAGTGGTTTGCGCGTTAATATCCGCAGCGTGGATTTTTTGTTACACACACACTTTAAAAATCCAGGCGGGCAGATACAGGCGGCTTCTTCATATTGAAAGAATTTTTTCACGACCCGGTCTTCCAGACTGTGATAAGAAATTACCACCATTCTGGCGCCGGGATTCATCATTTTCACAGCATCGGCAAATGCCGTTTTGATCACGTCGATTTCACCGTTTATATAGATTCTGAGAGCCTGAAAAATTCTGGCTTTGGCTTTGATCTTTTGATTGCTAACGATGCTGCGATCGATGATTTCTGCCAGTTCCAGGGTTGTTTCGATAGGTTTGAGCTCCCGTACTTTTACAATTTCACGAGCGATTTTGAAGGCTTCTTTTTCTTCGCCGTATTCCAGAAAAATATTCTTCAATTCCACGGCTTCGAATTTATTGATGATGTCGTATGCTGTGAGTGGGGATTCGGTGTTCATCCGCATATCAAGCTTGCCTTCCAAAGAAAAACTGAACCCGCGTTCCGGCTGATTGATCTGATGTGAGGAAACACCCAGATCGAAGAGAATTCCGTCGATTTTTTTGATGCGTTCCAAAGCAAGTCTGGTTCGCAGATTGGCAAAATTATCCTTGATGATGGTCAGATTATTATATTTTTCCGGAAGCGGTTTGGTTTGACGCAAGCTGTCTTCATCCTGATCGAAAGAGAAGAGGCGGATATTTGCCAGGCTCTGCAAAATTTTCCCCGTATGACCGCCGCCACCCAAAGTGGCATCCACGTAAATCCCACCGGGTTTCAGAGCCAGAGCTGTAACCGCTTCCTGTAATAAAACAGGCAAATGATAATTATCCATTATTGGTAATCCAGCGAATTGAACATGCTGCGATGTTCTTCCAAAAGCTTGAGGCTGTATGCTTTGTAAGCCTCCGGTTTCCAGATGGAAATGAACTTGCCTTCACCCTTGATAATTACTTTCTCGTCGAAGGGAAATAAATCGAGCAGGTCGTCGCTGATCTTGATCCTGCCGTTGGGTTCCATCTTCTGTTCGGCAGCGGCAAAGTGACGTAATGTGATCAGCATCTTGCGGTCTTTCTCTTCGCCGTTTTCCAGTGAACCGATCTTCTCCTGCCAGTTATCGAGCGGATAGATCGCCAGGTTGGATTCGGAACCTACGGTGATGATGACCGTCTGTTTGGACTGAGGGCTAAACTTCTTTTTGAAGGTAGCCGGAATGGTAACCCATTTGCCTTTGTTCACGCTGGTAGTGAACGTACCTAAAAACTCACCCGACATCGCAACCTCCTTTCACCATCTGAGCCACGCTGAGATTATTTGAGAAAACCTGGGTCAAAAGTGAGTTGCTTTGAGAAGTGGTCAAGTACTTTTTGTCAGATTTAATGTTTTTTTGAGAAAGTTGGTATTTTGTGACATCCGGTTTGGCAAAAATTTCCTGTTTTCAAATACTTCATCCCGCACTTGACAATGAAAAACAATAATAATTAATGTGCCATCAGAGAAAGTGAGGAAGATATGATAATAGATTCCAGATATAAGGTTATCAAAAAAATTGGTGCCGGTTTATGGGCCACCGTATTCATCGTGGAAGACCTGCGTACCGGTCAGATTTACGCACTCAAATTATTTCAAATGCTGGATGCGGAAAAGTTATATGAGAAATTTTCTGCCGAAGACATGCACCACATCACCAAACTTCAGCATCCCAACCTGATTCATGTTTCTGATTTTGGTAATTTCGGGAAGCACATTTACTATTTAAGCGAATACTTTGAAGGCAAAACTCTGAGTTCCTTTAAATTCAATCGGACCAATCTCGATCTGCTGTATGACATCACCGTACAGATTTGTTATGCTCTCAGTGCGCTGCACAGTCAGGATATTATTCATCACGATCTGAAACCCGATAACGTGGTATATCGTATCGAAAATAATCAGCCGGTATTGAAAGTGATGGATTACGGTTTCACCAAGATCGACGTGGAAAGAACCAGTCAAAAAATGGGGCAGGTGTTGCCTTATGTGGCGCCGGAAATCTATATGAACAAGAACGTGCTGAAGCAAAGCGATTTCTATTCTTTGGGCGTGATTTTATATAAATTAACCACCGGCACTCTGCCTTATTCCGTTGAACAGATTTCCGCCATTATGGCGGGAGATAAACACAATATTTTCCCGAAGTTCCCGCGGGAATTGAATCCCGAAATTCCGGAAGGATTGGAGCAACTTATCATGAAACTTCTGGAAAAAGACCCGCAGGATCGTTTCCAGAATGTGGAAGGAATTATTTCCTACATCAACGCCATTCAGATCAAAAAATACCCGTATTCGCGCCGCCTTTCGATGGTCAACATGATCCAATTCAGCGATTATATCGTGCGGGAAGATTATTCGCATCAACTCATGGATTATCTTCCCATCATGGAAAAAGGTAACGGCAAGATCATCTCCCTTTCTGCCGGAAAAGGGTTGGGAAAACATAACGTTCTCACGCTTTTCCGCTACCATCTGCTCACCGATAAATATCATATTTTCGATTATGAATGCGGTCCGCAAAACGTCGATCCCTTCTTTGCTCTAATCAAGGAATTTTACAAAGCTGTGGAAAACAACAACTCGCTTGCCTCGGATCTGGTTAATATCTCTCCTAAATTGCAAGAATATTTATTCGAATCGGAAGCTCAGGCTGCCAAAATGCACCAGAATAAAGAAGATACGGAACTGGATTTCCGGTCCGCTTCCGGTTTCCTCTATCATCTGGCAGAAGATAAACCGGTGATTTTTATTATCCGAAATTCCGAATTTCTGCCCAAAGATGTTTTCGATTTCGTTAATTATATTACCGGCGAGGTTTCCAACCGCCCCATCTTGATTATCCTCAGTACAAGCGATCCCGGCAAGCTGGAAGGCTTGATCCATTCCGTGATGATCAAGATCAATCCGCTGGACATGGAGCAGACAGAAACTTACGTGAATCGTCTGCTGCGTCGACAACCGCCGGCTCACTTCATCGAAATGCTGTGGAAACGTTCCAACGGCAATCCGATGTTCATCGAGAAAATCCTGATCGATCTTACGCAAAAACGCAACATCTGGATCGGTAATAAATTACAATTCGATGTGAACCTGAA
>DAISYT010000047.1:0-10675 GCA_036825175.1 Candidatus Cloacimonadota bacterium | reverse complement strand
CTTTTTAAATCATTTAATCTCAAATATATTCTACCCAAATTTCCGTAATGGTCTCTCATATCGGAATTTTGTTCCTGGCTGATTTCCAAACATTTTTTGTATTTTTGCAAGGCAGACGGGTAATTTCCCATATCTTCGTAAGTAAATCCCATACTGGAAAGAGAATTAATTATCGCGGAATTGTCGTTCAACTTTTCCGCCATTTCCAAAGCTTTTTTATGATACTGTAAAGCTTTCTCGTAATCTTCGATGTTTTGATAAGTCGCACCTAAGTTATTGTATGCTTTTGCAATATTGGGTTTATCGGACATCTCCTGAAAGATGAGTAGTGCCTGATTATAATGTTCGATAGCCTCCTCGTAATTCTCCAGTTTGGCAAAAACGATGCCTATATTATTATGGCTGGAAGCAATAATCACCTGATCACCCAGTTCTCTTGCCATCTTCAAAGCTTTAAAATGATATTCCAGAGCTTTATCCAGATAATTTAGGCTCACATAAAAATAGCCGATATTATTAAGAGCGTTGGCAATCACCTTTTTATCGCCATTCTTTTCCTGCATATGCAGAGCTTCCTGCATATAATCTATCGCTTTCGAATAATCCTTTTGCGTCCAATACAACAAGCCCAAATTGATCAGACTGGTAGAAACTCCTTTATAATCATTACTTTTTTTCTTTATTTCCATCGATAATTTATTATATTTTTCAGAGGCTTCCAGATTTCCCATATGCATAGAGAGTAATCCTATATTATTATATACTTTCCCCAATCCTTCCTCATCATTTATTTGCGCAAATATATCCTGCGCTTTTATATAATTGTCGTATGCTTCCTGCCAATTGCCCTTACGAAAATTAATATGCCCTCTCATATTCCAGGCTGCAGCGATGCCGGCTTGGTAACCTTCCACCTCGGATATAGCATAAGCTTTCTCGGCATAAGAAGTAGCAGCTTTGATGTCGGATGTCGCAAAGTTATGAGCAAGTTTAAGCATAATATCTATTTTGTCTGTTCCTTCGGCGTTTTTCAAAGCAGCTTCCAAACTATCCACATAGCTCTGTTCCGCAAATAAAGCCAATGTGAGTAAGATCATAATCAGTAAGCATCTATATTTCATTAAATCCTCCCAAAAATTTACCAAGTCATTTCACTAAATAAATAGCAAATGTCCACAAAAAGTTTTATCGGAATGCTTGCTTCCAGAAATCCTGATGGGGATATCTTTCTGACTCGCTCAATAAATCGGATTGGAAGATTTTTTTATTGACTCAAATCAGCATATTTTGCTTGGGTGGAAACGGTTGTAAGAAATTAATGTGAAGTCGGTCCGTTCCCTATCTGAATAAAAGGAGAAAAAATTGGATAACGTTTCGACAAGAAATTTGTTACTTACTGTTTTATTAATATTATCATTCGGTTTAAGATCACAACAATCGGCATTTCCTATCAAAGTGGGAGTTTACAATAATTATCCGAAAGTTTATCTGAATGAAAACGGACAAGTTGCAGGTATTTTTCCGGAGATATTTCAATTGATCGCTTCGGCAGAAAATTGGCAGGTAGAGTACGTTCCCGGCAACTGGAACGAATGTCTGCAACGTTTACAGAATCAGGAAATCGATATTATGGTCGATGTCGCCCTCTCCGATGACCGACAAAAGATTTTCGATTTCAACAATGAATCCGTGCTGATCAGTTGGGGGACGATTTACACCAAATCACGACCTAATATCAATTCTGTTTTGGATTTGAGCGATAAAAACATCGCTGTAATGAAAAACAGCATTCTGACGACGGGACAAGATGGCATATACAATCTGGTACAACGTTATGAAGTGAAATGTAAATTCATCGAAGTAGATGATTATGAACAGGTTTTTGAACTGGTGCGACAGGAAAAAGCAGATGCCGGGATTGTTAATCGTCATTTCGGAGCAGCATTTGGCAAACAATATGGGCTGATTAAAAGCAATTTCATTTTCTTGCCCAGCCAACTTCGCTTCGCTTTCCCCAAAAATTCGTCTCATTCCGCTTTCCTGATAGAAAAAATAGATAAACATCTTACCCGGTTAGAAAATGACATGAATTCGGATTATTATACTATTCTTACCAAATACAATCTCTATCCCAAAAAAGCTTCTCCGTTATGGCTGATGCCACTGTTAATCCTACTTTGCCTGCTAACGATTTTCTTCATTATTAGTTCTCTGATCATGAAATGGCGGATCAAACAAAAAACTTTAGAATTGCAGACAGCGAACGATGATCTGAAACGGGAAATAACTAAACATCGGGAAACCCTGGCAGAGCTGGAGAAAAGCAGAGAAATTTATCGCAATTTCGTCGAGAATATTCCCGGTCTGGTTTTCATGTACGATCAATCTTCAGACGGAAACCGTTTACCGATCATCACTACCAATCGTCATGAAGAGTTCTTGGGCAAGATAATCGCAGATAGCATTAAATCCGATTATAATAATTTCTTCAATTTCATCATACCGGAAGATTGGAATAAACTGCAGAAAGTAGCTCTCACAATAGAAAATACGAAGCAAAATCTGGATTTCGAGTATCGGGTGAAACTCTCGGAAGATAGAGTGAAATGGTTCCGGGTTTTAGGAAAAGTAAAGATGCTGGAAGACGGTAAAACCCGCTGGCAGGGCGTTATTCTCGATGTCGATGATCGAAAAAAAATCGAACGCGAACTCGAGCTTTATCGTGAACAACTGGAAAAACTGGTGGAATGCAGAACCATAGATCTGGAACAAAAAACCAGCGAGCTGGAAAAAGCTAATCAGGAATTACTAGAAGCCGACCGATTGAAATCGATCTTTCTTGCCAGCATGAGTCATGAACTGCGTACACCGCTCAATTCCATCATTGGATTCACCGGTATCCTCCTGATGGGAATGGTCGGAGATTTGACGGACGAACAACGTTACCAACTGGATATCGTAAAAAAAAGTGCCAGCCATCTTTTGGACTTGATCAACGATATATTGGACATTTCAAAAATCGAGGCAAATAAAGCTGAACTGGCTTGTCAGCAGTTTTTTATCAACGATCTGATCCACGAAGTGATCCAACTTCTGCAACCAAAAGCCGCTGAAAAAGGTATCAATTTGTTTTATGAGGCTGCCGAAAGAATAGACATTTACAGTGACCAGCGTCGTCTAAAACAGATTTTGATCAATCTGGCATCCAATGCCGTCAAATTCACCGAAAAAGGAAATGTAACCTTCACTTCTGAAAAACTAAAATCCGGTGAGATGATAATTACTGTAACGGACACAGGTAAAGGCGTCAAACCGGAAGACATGAAAAAGTTATTCGAGCCGTTCCAGCAAATCGACGCTTCCTTAACCAAGAAACAGGAAGGAACCGGTCTGGGATTGCATCTCACTCAAAAGATAGTAACCCTTTTAAACGGGAAAATAACCGTGCAAAGTGAATTCGGTAAAGGTACTACATTTAGAGTAACCCTGCCGGATTTGAGGGAGGAATAACATGAAAACCGTCCTTTTAATTGAAGATAACGCAGCCAACCTGTATCTGATCACATACATGCTGGAAAAGAGCGGACTAAAAGTAATCTCGACCAAAGAAGGTCTGGAAGGCATAAAGCTGGCATTAGAAAAGCAACCCGATTTGATCATCATGGATGTGCAGCTACCGGACATCAACGGTTTGGAAGCAACCCGCCGCATTCGTCTCGACAAAAGGGGAAAAGACCTTACCATCGTCGCTCTTACGTCATACGCCATGACCGGCGATAAACAGAGAGCGCTCGATGCCGGTTGTTCAGGCTATATGGAGAAACCGATTAATCCGGAAATATTTATTTCCGAGCTCAGTAAATTTTTATATCCGGAGAAGGAGAAATAATGCGTATTCTGGTGGTCGATGATATTAAGGAAGTTCGTTATATGTTAGAAGTAATTCTGAAATCCCAGGGTTACGAAATCGTGGCGGCAGAGAATGGCGAAGTTGCTTTGAAGCGTTTGAAAGAACAGAATTTCGATTTGATAATTTCCGACATTCTGATGCCGGTAATGGATGGTTTTCAACTCTGTAAAATCACTAAAAAAGAATATCCTCATCTTCCCTTTATTTTTTATTCCGCTACTTATATCGATATCAAAGATAAAGAATTCGCCCTGGGATTGGGAGCCGATCTTTTTCTGGTAAAACCCTTACCTCCGGATGAATTGCTTTCCGAAATCAGTGGACTTATCAACCGGATTCAAACGGATAAAGTCGAGACCAAAGAACCCACGATCAGCGATGAAAAGGATATCTATAAGTATTACAGCGAACGCCTGGTACATAAATTGGAAACCAAACTGATAGAACTGGAAAAGGAAATCGAGCGCAGAATCGAAGCAGAAAAAAATTTGAAAAAGATTATCAAGGAAAAGGAAACACTCCTGCAGGAACTTTATCATCGCACCAAAAACAACATGCAGATCATCATTTCCATGCTGAAATTATATTCCCGCAAAATCACTCAAACCGAGTGGAAAGCTATTTTCAAAGATATCGAAAATAAAATCCGTACCATGTCGCTGGTTCAACAAAAGCTTTACGAATCAAATAATTTGTCTCAGGTCAATCTCCGCAGTTACTTTGAAAGCCTTCTCGATATTATTGAAAGCAGTTATTTATCTTCCAATTCTAATATTCATATCAAAACCGATATAGCCGATTTCGAGGTTCTGCTCGATACGGCAATTCCTCTCGGTTTCGTGGCAAACGAGTTGATCACAAATGCTATCAAACATGCCTACTCCGGTTCGGAAGGCACGATTTATGTTCGACTTTGGAAAGATGATAAAAACAAAATCATTTTATTAGTGGAAGACGAAGGTAAAGGGCTTCTCGCCGATGTCGATATCAATTCTCCTGATAATCTCGGCATGTTCCTGATAACAGGCATTGTGGAAAAACAGCTTCAGGGAAAAATAACTCATAAAAATGAGAACGGGTTGAAATGGCAGATAACCATCGCTCAGGAATGCTACACAAAAAGGGTGTAAAATGAATCACACACATAAAGTTTTGATCGTGGAAGATGAAACGATCGTCGCTTTATCCCTGAAAACAGAATTGGAATCTTACGGTTTTTCAGTTTTGGAACCGGTCGCTTCGGGCGAAAAAGCAATTGCGATCATACGTCATGAATGCCCCTCATTGATTCTGTTAGACATTCGCTTATCCGGTGATCTTACCGGATTAGATGTAGCCAGAACTCCCATGTCTCATGCTCATTCCGGATTAATCATTTTCATGACCGGTTACATTACGCCGGCTATCAAGGCGGAAGCGCTGAAACTTAATCCCGTCGCCTTCCTGGAAAAACCGGTGGATATCTGTGATATTCTTACTGCTTTAGGTCATTGATCAAGATTTTGTAATGATAATTTTTGGTCTCACCACACCGGCTCTGATTTGCGTATGACCGTTGATGTAAGCTGATTTCCCATCACATTTTTGGAAGAAATCCGCATATGCTTCGAACATAGCAAAATCACCAAAACCTTCCGTGATGATCAGCGGGAAGGGAATGTTCTCGTTCCCGGTCAAAGCCACACCGATTTCATCTCCGATAAATTCTACCAGATCGGGATTATCGATGCAGGCTGCCACCACGCCTTTCACCTTTTGCTTTTCCGCTTTCCGCAAAAATCCCAGATCGATTTTTGCCGACAATACCACGATCTCATCCGGTTGGGCTGCGAAGATTTCTTCTTTGGAATTCAGAATTTTTATTTTTCCCCAGGCTTCATTGCCGAAGCCGATGATGCCGTTCAAAGTAAATCCGTCGTATTCGATCGTGGCAGAATGCCCTTCCCGCACGGATACCACTTTTCCCTCGATCCCAGCCGGACGGCGGTAAGGCTGCCGGTCGTATTGGATGGTGATGACCCCGGTTTCTTTATCGATCTTTTTAATGGTGCCGGTATTGGGCGCCGAGACGATCCTCGGAATACCGGAACCGGCATCGATAATTCTGGAAGCGAGCACATCGCCGGCATAAACAAAATCGTTCAGCGCTTTTTTCATGTAAGGAATTATCTGCTTGGGTTTCACATTCAGGATTTTGGCAACATCGATATACTTCGGTTTGAAAGAATAATCCTGGATTTCCCGCAGAATGACCGTACCGGAATCCAAATTGATCTTTTCCACCCGACCACGCACCGGGGAATCGAAATAATAATGCTGAAAACGGAATTCATCCAACAGAGTACGATTACCGATTTCTGCGATACGTTGTCCGTATTTTATTTCATCGCCTTCTTTGATGCGCAACGATTCCTGCAGATTTTGCGGATTGAGATTGAGATAAGTTTTATCGAATAAGGTAATCACATAAACGCGGGGCGGATCGAACAGATTTTCGCCGATAATCGTATCGGTATTCACTGCCTCGCCCACGTTTACCAGGATCGAACCTTCGTAAGGCAACTCTACCGGATGTTTTTGGATGCCGGTGGCAATCGTCTTTTGTCTGGTAAAAGACAGAAAATCATCACGCAGACCGGTTATCCGATCAGCGAAATCGAACATTTTTAAAACGCGGTTTTCCTGCTCGAAATCATGCTCGATCGTGGCATCGATGAAGAGAGGAAGATCGGTTTGAAAGCGGAAGTTCTGTAAATCCGATTTCAGGAAGAATCCTTTTTCCAGATCGATCTCCACCGTTCGGATTTCCTTCGTTTCATTACGCAGATAAAGCAGGTCTCCCACTTTTATTTTTCTCATTTCCGTTCCGTATTTCAAGGTCATTACCGGCACCGATTCTTTCCATTTTCGGCTGAGCGGTCGAATGGCAATGCCCACTTTATCGAAGCATTCTTCCGACAGAAGCCGGTAAGCCAATGCTTCATTGATCGAACTCAGTTTACCCAGATGCGGCGAGATGAAATATCTGTCTCGCCAGATTTCGGTGATGCCTTCCGGTTGAAATCCGTCGTAAATGATGGCGAGAGCCTGTTCGGGATTATCGGTTTTTGCCAGCACACCACCGGAACCGATCATGATATTAATGTCGTGCATGTGAAATTTCTTTGCTTCCAGTGCTTTTTCAAAATAAAAAGCGTCCGTGATTTTATCCAGGTTATCCGTCTTCGCCCGCATTTTATCCAG
Source organism: Candidatus Cloacimonadota bacterium (assembly GCA_036825175.1). Classification (GTDB taxonomy): domain Bacteria; phylum Cloacimonadota; class Cloacimonadia; order Cloacimonadales; family TCS61; genus B137-G9. Next base: position 3,522 of record DAISYT010000047.1, on the reverse strand, counting down.
AAAACCGATCTGTTTCGTATTGAAATTCATTTCCAGATGCTGCTTTTTACTCATATTTATGGCAACTCTCGCCAAAGCATGTTCGATGGCAACCTGGTGCGAATTGAGAGCTATGAATGTGGGATACAACATCTTATTGGCGATGTAGTTACGGGCATAAATTTCATCGATACCGGCAGGAAGCCAGCGGGAAACAATTTCCCTGCCCGCCTCTTTCTGTACGTTTGATATACTGTAACTCATACCGTAATTTGCACTTACGGTACGAAAATACGATCCTAAAATATTGGAAAAAATATCCGTCGTTGCTCCGCCGATATCAACCGCCATGATATTTTCATTTAAATTTTCGCTGACCAGTTGCAACGCCTGAATCACTCCGGTGGGAGTGGGAATGATGTCGTCTGAAACCAACTTTTTCAACTGGAAATAACCGGGTGCCTGCTCCATCACGTTTTCCATAAATAGCCGATGTATGGTATCGCGCGCCGGCTCCAGATTTTCTTCGGTCAGAGTGGGTCGAATGTTGGGAACGATGTACAAATCAAACTTTTTGTGAAAAAGTCCGGCGATGAAAGATTGCGCATCTTTGTTGCCGGCAAACACCAGCGGAATTTGAGTTTTATCTCCGAATTTCGGGCTGGGATCGGCTAATTGTAAAATCTCACCCATTCTCAGCAAAGAAGAAACCGCACCGCCATCCACGCCACCAGCCATCAGAATAATATCCGGATGTAAAATGCCCATTGCCTGCATCTGCTCCAGGCTGCTGCGTTTATCATCGATGGCAAAAGTATCCAGGATTACTCCGCCGGCACCGTAAGCACAACGTTTTCCACTGCTGGCGCTGTCGAACATCGTCAATCCGATCACCAAAATCTGTAAGCCGCCACCGGCACTGCTGGTAGAAATATAGAGTGTGTCCTCATTGCAGACAGGATTTTGTTCGGAAGCATTTTCTGCCAGAAGCGCAATTTTCTGTTTATGTTCAATTTTACGAATTGCCCAATAAACGCCGATATTAACGTCTTCCACCGGTTTTTCCACGGTGGTTCCGGCATGTTCCAAAGCCGTAAAGGTAAAATCTCCTGCTGGATTTTTGGCGAGTAATAAAGCTTTGGTAGTGGTGCTACCCACATCCGTGATCACCAGGTATTTTTTGGTATGAAATAACTGTTCCTTCTGCGCCCAGAATGGCATTTTTGCCACATTTTCCTTTGCCATTTTTTCTGCTTCTTCGGCGGAAATGGAAAGCTGAGTGATCAGAAAATCCCGGGTTTCCTGCAAAACCTGAGAATAGCGTTTACGCATACCAAATTCGTCGGTACAGTTTTGGCAAAGTTCATTTCCTACTTTATTGTCGGCAAAATCCTGCGGATCGGTCATTACTTTTCCACAGCTTTTACAGATGTAGATTTTACTCATTTTCTTCTCCTTTGGGGCAAATAAGCAGCGCCATAAAACATTGTTCGATAGAGTGTTGAAACTTTTTTAATACACTGCCTTCCTTCACATAAATAGTCTTCAGGCTTAGATAATAATTGATAGTTCCAAATAAAAAGGTAACCGCCGCCGCAGGATCGAGACGACGGTACCTGCCGGCAGTAATTCCCTGTTCGATCATTTTATGAAAATAACTGCGAATGATGGACTCGCGGAACAAAATCATGCGTCGTAACTCGGCGGGATAAAACGGCAATTCCCGGGCAATAACAGAAAAGATATCTTCGTCTTCCTGCAGCATTTCCAGATATTGTACAAGCATCTGCTCTAGATCGCCGGCGCCGGCTATCACTTTCCGGATTTGGGCGTTGATCTCATTCAATTCGGTATCCAGAATTTCCAGGATCAGCATATTTTTGTTGGGAAAATGTAGAAAAAGTGTTCCATGAGCCACCTTGGCAGCTGCAGCGATCTGAGAGGTGGTCGTGTTCAGAAAACCCTGCACAACGAACTGTTGTCTGGCAACTTGCAGCAGATTCAATCTGGTGTTCTGCTTTTGCAGTTGTCGTTTATTCATAGCGCCTCCCCTTTTCACTGAGTACACAGTCAGTAAAACGATAAGCGCCTATTTTCTGTCAATAAAATTATCCGCGGCGAGTATCACAACCTTATTCGTCGAACTTTTTAGTGTAGATATGACAATACGGCAGACTGCCTTTTTTTTGATAATAATCCTGATGATAAGCTTCGGCAGGATAGAATTCGGTGGCAGCCAGAACTTCGGTCACCACATCGTAACTATTTTTTTTCAATATATCGATCAGTTGTTGGGCGGTTTCTTTTTGCTGCCGGGAAGTGTAAAAAATCACCGAGCGATATTGATAGCCGATGTCCGGTCCCTGTCGGTTGATCTGAGTCGGATCATGGATTTCCAGGAATAATTTCGCCAATTTTTCGTAAGAGATTTTGCTTGGATCATAGATCACTTCCGTAGTTTCGGCATGACCGGTATCGCCATGTACCACCTCCTGATAAGACGGATTTTCTGTTTTACCACCCATGAAGCCGACGGTGGTGGAAATAACGCCGTTCTGCTTTTGGAAATGATATTCCACACCCCAAAAACAACCACCGGCAAAATAAGCTTTTTCCTGCTCCGGGATTACTGTTTCCAGAAAATTGTTCTCTGCCTTCATCATCATTCCTCCATTCAAAAGGAGGAAAAATATTATGAGTACACTCATCGTTCCTCCCGATTTTTACATAAAATATAAGAATATTTCTTCTGAGAGCGAAATAAAAAAAGCCCCGATTTTGGGTCGGGGCTGATTTATGCTCAAAGCATTCCGCACATCACGGAAAAACTTCGAGTTATTTCATAAGTATCATCTTCTTGGTAGATTGATATTTTTCGGTCTGCATTTTATAGAAGTAAACACCGCTGGCAGACTGTTTGCCGTTGTCATCCAAACCGTTCCAGACGAAATTGTGATAACCGGCTTCGAGTTCGTTGTTAACCAATGTTTTCACTTTTTCACCCTTGGTGTTATAGATAACCAGGTTAACGTTTTCATCTGTCGTAAGACCAAATCTGATGGTTGTGGTCGGATTGAACGGATTCGGATAGTTGCCTTCCAAACTCGTAACTGCCGGAATCAGATTCTGATCGTTTCCAACAGGAACAACCACGGTAACTTCAGAAGAACCTTCACCTTCAAAACCACCGTTGAAGACTGCTGCTACATAGTAAACATGCGATCCGCCCGGAACATTGGTGTTCAGATAGAAAGCAGAACTTGGAGTAGCAATGACTTCATTATCACGATACAGATTGTAGGATGAAACGCCCGTCATGGAAGTCCACTGGCACAGAACGCTGTGATTGGTTGCGTTCAGTGTTGCGGTGAAGTTTGCTGGTGCCGGAAGAGTAATTTCCACATCCACCGTATTGGAAGGAGCGGATTCGCCATCCGTATAGATTGCAGTTACATAATACTGGTAAGAACCGCTATCGAGACCGTCGCCATCGGTGTATTCCAGAATAGCGGGATCGGTGATTTCAGCGATTTCAACTCCGTC
>DAISYT010000046.1:8094-10680 GCA_036825175.1 Candidatus Cloacimonadota bacterium | reverse complement strand
AGAGCAACCTTCGTGAGAATCTCTCAGAATGACATTCTTTTTGTTTCTGATTTTCCGTTAAAAATGATTTCCGATTTCCGATTGAAGTCCGCCTGAGGCGGATGAAATTTATAATCGCTGTATTCCTTCTTAAATATAAGATCATAAATCAGAAATCTTAAATCACAGATCATACTCTTCCTTCTTTGCTTCTTAACTTCCAAACTTCTGATCTTCCCAACTTCTCAACTTCACAAAGTCGCCAAGTCTTAATTAAAGGGCAGTTCTTAGCTGACCTGCTGAGTCGCTGAATTGCTGAGTCGCTGATCCGCTCACTTTTCCTTTGACATAAAAACAACGCATGAAGCATTTGAACTCCGAAATAAATAGGATTCCAGTTGAGAGCGATAAACGTAATCGACCGGAAGCAGAAGGTTCCGAAAACCTGAGGTGTCGGAAAGAGAAAATCTAGCACTGAGGGATGGGGAAAGAAGAGAAATAAACCGGAGAAATTCCGTAAATATGCCCATCTTTCAGAAAATATGAGAGGTGGTTTTTTTATGGAAAGAAATATTTATAACGTCTGTATCACAGTTCACAATCGTGATCTGGCATTCGACGCTGTCAGCAGTCATCTACACGAATACGCTCCTCACATCCGCCTGCGCGTGGGCTATCCCATTCCCGAATACAACATGTCCGTTATTTTCATTGTCATCGAGCTTTCCAACGATGAATTGGGCGCTTTCACCGGCAAGTTGGGACAGTTCTCTTCCGTTAGCGTAAAATCAACACTGATAAAGAAATAAAATCCATATTATCTCCCTTTGGAAGGGGGAATTAACTGTGGCGAGCAGATATAGAGTGTGTCAAAATAAGTGTCATTCAGAGGTTACTTATAGCTTTACGTGCGAAGAACCTCGTGAAAGTTCTTTCAGCTTTACTTCCGGTTTTAAAAGTAAATACTTTCAAAGAACAGCATGAGACACACCCCCCGACTAAAGTTTATCAGCCTTTGGATGATCGTACCCCTCTCAAGAGGGGAGTTAATACAGGTGAGTTAAGAAAAAAATTCAAAAACATAAAGAGGCAAAAAAATGGAAAAAGAAGAATCCGGTTACAAGATGAAGATCGATACCACAGGTTTGAAGTCTTTCATCGATGACGACAAAATCTGGAACGCTTTGCAAAAAGCAGAGCATCCGACGACGGAACAATTTCACGCTGTTCTGAAAAAAGCAGCTTTGAAAAAAGGACTGACTTTGGACGAAGTGGCGATTTTATTGCAGAATGAATCTGCCGAGTTGAACGAAGAAATGTTTAAAACCGCTCGCAAGATCAAGGAAGAAATTTACGGAAACCGCATCGTGCTTTTTGCTCCGCTTTACGTGGGCAATAGCTGCATAAACGATTGTGTTTATTGCGGATTCCGCACTTCCAATCAGGAATGTTTCCGTAAAACTTTAACGCACGACGAATTGGTTCAGGAAGTGGAAGCGCTGGAAAATAAAGGGCAAAAAAGGCTGATCATGGTTTATGGTGAGCATCCCAAATATTCTCCGCAATACATTGCCGACACCGTTCGCACCGTTTACGCCACCAAAGTGGGTAAAGGCGAAATCCGTCGTGTGAACATCAATGCTGCTCCGCTGGATGTGGAAGGCTATAAAGTGGTGAAAGCTGCCGGCATAGGCACTTACCAGATTTTCCAGGAAACCTATCATCAGGAAACTTATAGCAAGCTGCATCCCAGCGGACCGAAAAGCAATTTCCTGTGGCGACTTTACGGTTTGGATCGGGCTTTCGAGGGCGGCATCGACGATATGGGAATCGGCGCTCTCATGGGACTTTTCGATTGGAAATTCGAGGTGATGGCTTTGCTTACACACAGTTTCCATCTGGAAGAAAAATACGGCGTGGGACCGCACACCATTTCCTTCCCGCGTATCGAGCCGGCAAACGGCAGCGATTTCACGACTGCTCCCCCTCATGCCGTCAGCAATGCTGATTTTAAAAGACTCGTTGCCATCCTGCGTTTGGCTGTTCCGTACACCGGGCTCATTCTCACCGCCCGTGAACCGAGTATAGTGCGTGACGAAGTTATTCCGATGGGCGTTTCCCAGATCGATGGGGGATCGGCTATCGGCATCGGCGAATATTCTTCCAAAGATGAAGCATCGTTCAAAAAAAGCCAGTTTGTGCTTTCCGATACCCGCTCGCTCGACGAACTCATTTATGATCTGGCTGCCCAGAATTATATTCCTTCTTTCTGCACCGCTTGCTATCGTTTGGGACGAACCGGAGAGCATTTCATGGAGCTTTCCAAACCGGGAGAAATAAAAGGTTTCTGTCAGCCGAATGCCCTGCTTACTTTCACGGAATATCTGATGGATTATGCCAGCGACAAGACCAAAGCTGTGGGTACGAAATTGATCGAACGCGAAATCGCCACGTTCCCGGAAAGCGAGATGAAAACAAAGCTTTTGGAAAAAATGGATAATCTGAAGAAAGGCTTAAGAGATATGTATTTTTAGGAACGAAGAAGACCTTGAAAAGGTTACAACCGGAGGAGCTCATTCACTAAATCCTTTTCAATGGTTTGTAAAA
>DAISYT010000046.1:0-7994 GCA_036825175.1 Candidatus Cloacimonadota bacterium | reverse complement strand
TGGAAAGCGGGAATCTTCCAACTTGTGACGGCGAAGTGATACGAAGACGCAAGAATAATGTGAAAGGTACGTCGGAAAGACAAGAAGACCTTGAAAAGGTTACAACCGGAGGAGCTCATTCACTGAATCCTTTTCAATGGTTTGTAAAATGGAAAGCGGGAATCTTCCAACTTGTGACGGCGAAGTGATACGAAGACGCAAGAACGACGTGTACACACCCCCGGCTGAAGCCGTGGAAAAATTAAAAGGGATTACAATAATCCTGATAAAATTTCTTCTTGCATTTTCTTATGTTCCCTCTTTTCCAGCCTAGCGTAGAAGAGAGGGAATAGCAAGGGTGAGTAATAAACAAGGAAAAAACTATGAGAATAGAAAAAGACTGGTTGGGAACGGTGGAAATTCCCGACGATGCTTATTGGGGCAATGAAACTGCCCGGGCGATGGAGAATTTTGCCATCAGCGATTACCGGCTGCCTCCGGTGTTTATAAAATCGTTTGCTTACGTAAAGCTGGCTTGCGCCAAAGTTAATCATCAACTTGGCTTCCTGCCGGACGATATTTTCGGTGCTATTTCCTGGGCATGTCAGCAGTTGATCGACGGAAATTTCCACGATCAGATAGTGGTGGATGCCATGCAGGGCGGAGCGGGAACTTCCACGAATATGAATTTCAACGAAGTTATCGCCAACCTGGCTTTGGAAAAGCTGGGAATATCCAAAGGCACCTTTGAAAACATTCATCCTCTGCATCACGTAAACCTGCATCAGTCCACGAACGACGTCTATCCCACCGCTCTCAAATTAGCGGTTCTTTTCCTGCTGAAAGATTTGGAAAAAGTCGTGGGAGTTTTGCAGACGGAATTGCAGGCGAAGGAAATGGAATTCAAAGACATCGTGAAACTGGGACGCACACAGCTACAGGATGCTGTTCCCATGACGCTCGGTATGACTTTTGGTGCCTGGTCGGAAGCGATTGCGCGTGACCGCTGGCGCATTTTTAAAAGTCGGGAACGCATCAAAGTGGTTAATCTGGGCGGAACTGCGATTGGTACGGGATTGAACGCTCCAAGAAAATTTATTTTCAAAGCTGCGGAAGAACTGCGCCGGCTCACCGGCTTGAATATCAGCCGCAGTGAAAACCTGGTGGATGCTACTCAGAATCTCGATCCTTTCGTGGAAATCAGCGGCATGTTGAAAGCCTGTGCGGTTAATTTGCTCAAGATTTCCAACGATCTGCGCATTTTGGCAAGCGGACCGGGCGGCGGCATTGCGGAAATCATTCTGCCTGCCAGACAAAAAGGTTCCACGATCATGCCGGGAAAAGTGAATCCTGTTCTGCCGGAAATGATGGCTCAGGTTGCGATCAAGGTGATGGCAAACGACAATATCGTGGCGCAGACCGCCGGGCTGGGAAATCTGGAACTCAATCAATTCCTGCCGTTGCTGGCTTTTAGTATAATCGAATCGCTTAGTTTGCTGTCGCGATCGATTCCCAAATTTACAGAATTGTGCATCAAAGGAATCAGAGCAAACGCCGGGAAATGCCGTTACAACGTGGAACACAGTCATGCTCTGGCAACCGTGCTCGTGAATAAATTTGGCTATGCCAAGGTAGAAGAACTGATCGAAAAATCAGTGAAAAATGAAAAGAAAATTGTAGAAATTTTGTTGGAAGAAAAGCTACTTTCCCCAGCGGAAATAGACGAACTTCTGGCACCTGCCAACATGTATAAATTAGGATTCGACGATGAGAAAAGTTGATTTTGCTAACCTGACTCGCGACGATCTGATCTACTTTTTAAAAACGGAAGATCGAGCCGAGATCGAGCGTTTGTGGCAAGTTGCTTATGATTTGAAGATGAAGATCGTGGGGCAAAAAGTATATTACCGCGGAATTATCGAATTTAGTAATATCTGCGCCAAAAACTGCTATTATTGCGGCATTCGGCATGACAATAAAAATGTTGAACGTTTCCGCATGACCGAAGAAGAAATTCTGGAGTGCGCTGAGCTGGCTTGGAAGATGAATTACGGTTCTTTGGTGTTGCAGTCCGGGGAAAGAATGGATGAAGAATTCATCGGTTTTGTGGAACGTATCCTGAAAAAGATCAAAGAGATGAGCAATGGCGAACTTGGTATCACGCTGAGTTTGGGTGAGCAGACCGAAGAAACCTATCAACGCTGGTTTGCTGCCGGTGCACATCGTTATTTGCTGCGCATAGAAACCAGCAATCCTGCTTTATATCGATCTTTACATCCGCAGGATCACGATTTCGATTTTCGTTTTGAATGTTTAAAATCATTGCGAAAAACAGGTTATCAGGTGGGCACCGGCGTGATGATCGGATTACCCGGACAAACCGCCGAAATGCTGGCTGACGATATCATTTTTTTCAAAGATCAGGATATCGACATGATCGGCATGGGACCGTACATTCCGCATCCCGACACGCCTTTGGCGGCGAAAGCAGTCGGTTGGAACAAAGAAAAGCAGTTGCAGTTGGGACTGAAAATGATCGCCCTGACCAGGCTGTATTTGCAAGATGTGAATATCGCTTCCACCACAGCGTTACAGGCGTTACATCACGAAGGCAGAGAATTCGGACTGAAAGCCGGAGCCAATATCATCATGCCGAATATCACGCACACCAAATATCGCGACAATTACAAACTTTATAAAGGTAAGCCCTGCACCGACGAAAATGCCGGAATGTGTCGTGCCTGTTTGGAAGGACGAATTGGCAAAATCGGAGAAGAGATTGGTTACAACGAATGGGGCGATTCGATACATTTTGAGAAAAGAGTAACTCAATCACCCGTTTGAGAAAAGAGTAACTCAATCATCCTGATTGAGAAAAAAAATTACGATTTAAAGAGAAATTTTCTCTCTAAATCAAAATAATACTTGCGTTATTCCCAAAATTAAATTCTTTTGACGAGAGTTAATCTCGTAAAAAGGAGAGAATATGTTAGTGAGTTTCAAAGTTACCAATTTCCTGTCTATAAATGAAGAACAGGAAATCAGTTTCTATCCCAGCAGAGTTAGAAATATGGCTGAACATAGATTTCAAACGAAAACGACTCAAGTAGATATTTTAAAGTCAGCCATCATCTATGGCGCAAATTCATCCGGGAAAAGTAATCTTCTAAAAGCAATTCGGTTTGCAAAGAAATTTATTACAAAAGGTTCGGAAAATAAAAGCTATATTAATGTCCCCATTTTTAAATTAAACGACAGCATGAATAAACCATCCCGATTTGTTTTCGAAATTCATACAAAGGGAAATAATTATGAATTTGGCTTCGAGATAGAAAAGAGTCTCGTGATTCATGAATGGCTTCTGCAAGTTTCAAAATTGTCGGAAGGTCACTTGATTTATGAACGGATTTTAAAGAATGATAATCCTGATGTAACGATTCCACACATTCCCAAAGGAGATATTGGATTTGTTATGGATGCTTCCAGGAAAGAACTAAAAAACAATCAGCTTTTTCTTACAGTTTTGAATTCTAAGAATCCTACAGTGATCGAAGAAGTTTATAAAACTGTGTTTGAGTGGTTTGAAACAAAGCTAATAGTAATTTTTCCGAATTCGAAAAGTGAAGCAATTCAGTTAGGGTTGATGAAAAGTAAGGAGTTAAAATCATTTTTTGATACTTATTTAAAGAAACTTGATACAGGTATAGATTATCTTGATTTTGAACATATGAATTTGGATGATGAAGCTGTAAAAATACCAAGAGAGATAAAAACTGATATTAAAAATGAATTAGATGAAAATAATATCCTGTTTACAGTTAGTTCTTCTGATGGGTACAATAGATATTGTGTCGAAAGAATTGGTAATGATTTCATCGCACATAAGCTTATTTCAAAGCATATGAATTCTCAAGGTGTTCCAGTAACATTTGAACTTTATGAAGAATCTGATGGTACCCATAGAATATTCGATTTAATTCCAGCACTTTCTATGCTTTTAGAATCAGAAAAAGTGATTCTTATCGATGAGATAGGTAGAAGTTTGCATTCTCTCATCCCGGCAAAAATATTTGAAATTTTCTTCAAAGAAACAGCCGGGAAACCTTCACAGTTAATTGCCACAACACATGATCTGGATTTACTGGATTTGCAGAAATTCCGTCGGGATGAAATCTGGTTTGTCAGAAAGAATGAGCGAGCTTCCTCGGAATTTTATTCTTTGGAGGAATTTAAAATAAGATCGGATAAAAATCTGCGAAATGATTATTTGCAAGGACTATACGGTGCAATTCCGATATTAAAAAGGAGCTAAAATGCCTCCTTCCAGATATGCCAGAAAAAGCGGTTGCAGAATTCCCAGAAAATTTTATATCGCACCCGAAGGTTCAAAAACAGAATACAATTATTTTCAGGATATCCAGTTAAAGTTAAGATTAGAAAATGTTGAGATTATTCCGGTGCCTCGGGAATCCGGAGATACCCAATCCAATCCTGAGCATATTGTAGATATCGCTGCTTCTTACTGTAATGAAGAAAAGATAAAAGTTTCAAAAAACGTGCATGTTGCTATTATTATTGATTTTGACAGATGGAGAGAAAAGATCGTAAAAGCGTTCCAGGATGCCCGGCAGATGCGATTTGATTTTTATGTTTCTAATCCCTGCATCGAATTATGGTTTTGTTTACATAGCAACGAGTTCGTGTTACCGGAAAGAGTCCAAACATTATGCAGCTATTATAAACAGCAATTTGGAAATCTGTTTAATGGTCATTATGATGCATTATATCCATTAACGAAGAATGCAATTCGCAATGCAAAACAAATAGATTCTGATACGGATGCGGATTGGCCAATTACGGTAGGAACAAATTTATACAAACTCTTTGATTTGATTATGCAAAAATGTAAAGATGAGGAATGATTTTATGCCAAAAGCACCACGTGGCGAACGCCTGATCTTGACTTTGACCGGACGCAGAAATGCCGGTAAATCATCGCTGATCAATGCTCTGGTCGGGCAGGAAATTGCGATCGTCTCCGAAACGCCGGGAACCACCACCGATCCGGTTCCCAAATCTTACGAACTTTTACCGTTGGGTCCGGTTACTTTCTACGATACTGCCGGCATCGATGATGTGGGAGAATTGGGAAAAAAACGCATCCAAAGAACCCGTAAGATTCTCTTCCGTACCGACATCGCCATTTTGGTGGTGGGAAATGATGGCTTGCAAAAGGAAGATTTGGAATTGATCACTGAAATTCAAAACCTGAAAATTCCATTCATTTTGGTTTTCAATAAAATCGATCTTTCTGCCCCGCAGGAAAAAGACCTGAATTTTGCCAGACAGCAGGGATTACGGTTTTGCCGGGTTTCTGCCACTGAAAATCAAGGTGTCACCGAATTAAAAGAAATGCTGGTAAATCTGGCTCCGGATTTTTTGAAAGCGGAAAAAGTGCTGGTGGGAGATTTGATCTTTCCGGGTGATGTAGTTCTGCTGGTAGCGCCCATCGATACGGCGGCACCCAAAGGCAGACTGATCTTGCCGCAGGTTCAGGTTTTACGGGAAATTTTGGATAACGATGCCGTGGGCATGATCGTGAAAGAACGTGAGATCGAAGCTGCCTTTGAGCGGCTGCACCGTGTCCCCGACCTGGTGATCACGGATTCGCAGGTTGTACTCAAGGTCGTCGGGGACGTGCCGCCCGAAGTGAAGCTGACCACTTTTTCCATCTTATTTGCCCGTTATAAAGGCGACTTGGAAGAATTGGTAAAAGGCGCCAGACAGATCGATAAACTGCAAAACGGCGACAAAATTCTTATTGCCGAAACCTGCTCTCATAATGTGCAATGCGATGATATCGGAAGAGTTAAAATTCCGCGCTGGCTTACGCAATATACCGGTAAGCAATTAGATTATGAAGTGGTGGGTGGAGATGATTTTCCCGATGATTTGGAAAAATACCAGCTCATTATTCATTGCGGTGGTTGCATGATCACACCTACAGCCATGATGCGCCGAATTACGGAAGCTAAACGCCGTGGTGTACCGATCACCAATTACGGAGTGGCGATAAGTAAAGTGCAGGGTGTGCTGGAACGAACTTTGGAACCGTTTGGAATGTGATTTTTTTGCCACAAAGGCACAAAGACACAAAGGACACAAATTGAATCTTGCGTATGGTTTTTGTACTTCTTGCTTTTAGACCTTCGCAAGGTTAGTGAAAATGAAAAGCCACCGAACTTCATCCGGGTTCGCTGAAGGCTACGCCGTGACAAACCGAAAAGACACCGAAACGAGATTTACCTTGAAAAGGTTTACCTGCCGAAGGTTGGGAAACTTTTAAGAGTTTAAATTTTCCAGACTTGCCTCAATGCGCAGACTTGAGGTAAGAATGGAAGAGACCATTTTGTTGACATTAACAAAATGGTCTCTTTCAAATTCATCATTTAATTCAATACTTCCGGTTCTTTCAGAAACTTCTTTTCTTCTGATTTCACTCGTCGTTCTAATTTCTTTACATCTTCTTCTGCTGGCAATTCTTCTGGTTTTATCCCTCTATTTAACAGCAAGTTCCGAACACCTTTATTATTCCGTATATGTTCCCATGATATTTGTGTACCGGACTTAATATCTTTGTCTTTCACATTGAAAATTGTAATTTCAGTGGCAAAATCCTTTGCCTTTATCGTTATGGTAGGCAAAAAATCAGCTAAAGGTCTATTTTTCTTAATTCCTAATTTCGTTTTCATTTCACCGGTAGAAAAACCAAATAAAGCTTTGTCTCCCTGACTTCTGATTTTGCCAAAATGACTATCGTCGCCAGTTCTTTCATAGATTAATTCGGATAATTCTTTTTCGGTAAGTGATAATTTATTCCTTGCTTGCAATCTTTCCCAGTCACTGATTCGTTTTTCGAGAATTTCATATTTTCTTGTCTTTATAGCAAAATAATTCTGGGCAAAAGCAATTTCCTCTTTTTTCGAATCACCATTTTGTGCAATCAAATAACAGGCAAAACGTGTAAGCATGAAATCGGATACTTTTCTTTCAGTATCCGATCCTATTGAGACCATTTTGTTGATTTCAACAAAATGGTCTGGAATAGCATGACCAGCAGTTTCACAGGATGTTTTGGCTTTGTTTATTACTTTGGTGAAATTACGCCATTCTGAGTAACCCAATAAATGCTGTAAATCTCGTGCAAACCAAAATTCAATTTCATTTTCGGTTTTGTTAGCATAAGATTCAAAATCCAACGTTAATGATTTTATAATTTCGTTTTTCATACTTCACTCCTGAAAACAAAAAACAAATTTGCTACCTTAAAATTCTTCTGGAACATCTGAAGTTATTTCCTCAAATCCTTTTCTAACAGTAATTTTTCTATTTCCTCAAGCTGTTGTATATCTTCCTGATCCGCTCTTATAGCTTCAGCTTCTTTACGACGAAGATCATATTCTTCAAACCTTTCTTCAGCTAATTCTTTAGCAATTTCTGCTTTGACTTTACCGGAATGAGTTAATAATTTCTGTTCATTAAATGAAAGAAACGCGTCCAGTTTTTCTGACCATTGTTGCATCGATACGGTTTTTCTTTGTCGTGCTTGTCTTTCAGCGTAATCGAGATACATCACAACAATCTCGTTCAAATCTTTAATCTCGTCTTTATTCAAATAGTTTTTGGCAATCAAGACATCTTGTTTACGAACAACAGAACCTTGCCAGGAAGTTAAACCCATATTCGGCTTTTGCGGATCACTCCGTAATTCAATGAGTTCGGCAGCAGTATGCCCTGTAACTGCCCATAACATTTTATTTTGAACTTTCTTAAAAAATAATTGAGCTTGTTGAGAATTTTTATCATAATCGATAGCTGTTGTATAAATATCTCTGATCTTCTGATAAAAGCGTTTTTCAGATGCTCGGATTTCACGAATTCGAGCTAACCATTCATCGAAATAATCCCACCTTGGAGTTTGTTTAAGACGTTCATCATCCATGGCAAAACCTTTG
>DAISYT010000045.1:1572-10688 GCA_036825175.1 Candidatus Cloacimonadota bacterium | reverse complement strand
TAAATTAAAAAATTGTTGTGAAAATTGTTGTGAATTGTTGTGAATTTTTAAGACTTTTGTTGTGAAATCTCATATAAATAAATCTTTACTGATATAAATTATTTTATAACTACAACTTTGCAACAACCATTTTTATAAAGCTTTATAGAACCAAATACAAATAAATATAAATTGAGATAATTTGTCAAGTATATTAGAAGTTCAAATCTTCTCATCCCGACCATTTTTATTTTATAAAATTATATGTTGCAATTAGTTAAAAACTCACCGGCTAATGCAGCATTCATTGCTCTCCTTCACTCCCATCCTGTTCTTCTTACTGTATCGGAGCCAGCAGACGTGAAATCTTCACTGCCAATTTAAACCAGAAAGGTCGTTTATGATAATCTTCTGCTCCCACTTGGATGCTGTTTTCCAGATCTTCCCGCATCATCTTTTCCATTTCTGCGGCAAACTGCCGATCCGCGCACAGAATACTGATCTCAAAATTTATACGGAAGGAGCGATTATCCATATTTGCCGTACCCACAACGCTGTGTTCATCGTCGATCAACATCGTTTTCTGATGCAGAAATCCTTTTTGGTAACGATATACTTTCACTCCGGCTTTGGTAATTTCTGCCAGAAATGAAAACGAGGAAAGATAAGTGAGCCACAAATCCGATTTTTGGGGAATGATCAACCTAACATCCACCCCGCGCATGGCAGCGAGCTGTAACGCCATCAGCACCTGCTGATCCGGTACAAAATACGGACTGTTGATCCATAATCTTTTTTTGGCAGAATTGATGGAATGCACAAAAAAAATCCCGCAGGTTTCCTGTTCGTCTGCCGGGCTGGACGGCAGCACCAGTATTCTGCGATTGCCATTTGCAGATGGTTGCGGTTCCCAATTCAGATCGATCATATTGTTGGTCACCCAAAACCAGTCAGCCAGGAAAGGTAATTGAATGCATTGTACAGCCGCACCTTCGATTTGCACATGAGTATCACGCCAGAAACCGTATTTGGGATTTCTACCCAGATATTTATCTGCCACATTATGACCGCCCACGAAAGCAGTTTTACCATCTACCACTACAATTTTACGATGATTTCTGAAATTCAATCGCGTCTGGAAATTGAATCTTTTCCGGGTGCGAAAGCTGAAAATCTTCACACCTTTTTCCCGCAGCTCTTCAATATAAGATTTTTTTAGCAGACGGCAGCCGATTTCATCGTACAGAAAATAAAAGCGCACACCTTCATACACCTTGGAAATGATCAGGTCCTTCAGTTTCCTCCCCACATGATCATCCAACACCATGTAAAACTGGATGAGAACATAATCTTTTGCCGTAGAGATGGCAGAGAAGATAGCATCGAAAGTCGCCTGCCCATTGATCAGAAGACGGATATCATTCCCATATGTATAGGGCATTTTCGCCAATTCGGTAAGAACTTTGTAATAGGAAATATCCGATTTGAAGATCAGTTTTTTCTCTCGCAATTTTTCATAAACCGCTTCTGCCAAATGATTTAACTTCTTATCACCACTACGACGGGCATTCACATAACCGTGAAATTTACGGTCGCCAAAAATCAGGTAAAGCGGCAAAGCCACATACGGAAAAGCAAATAAGGAAATCGCCCAGGCGATGGAACCCTGCGACGTCCGACCTTTCCAAACGGCATCGAAAGCAGCAATCACGCCTAAAATATAGATTAGTATGACAAATACGTACCAGAAAGATTCGATCACCTGCCACATGGTTCTGCCCTTTTTACAGGATCAGGTCTTGGTTGATCTTCTGTAAAATCTGGTCGTAAAGCATGGAAAGAGTAATCGAATATGGAATGTTACGCTTAGCGTGTTGTGCTAAACTGTAAGCCTCCATAATGCGGTCTTCCGTCAGATATATTTTTAGCAGTTCGATGTAACCGCCCGGATCGGTGGGAGAAATCTGAATGCTTTTCAAGAAGAGTTCGATGGCTTGCGATGTTTTACCGATCTTCTCGCAAACCAATCCGAAATTCTTGTAAAAATGTGGCGTTTGCAACTGCAATTTTGCGGCATCTCCAAACTCGATGTAGGCTTTTAACCAGTTCTGTTGATTGATGTAGATGAGCCCGCGCAAATAGAAGATCGAACTTCTTTTACCGAAGTTTTTTTGCGCCAGATCGAGATAGTACAAAGCTTTATCGAATTCTCGCAAAGTGTAATATAATTCTGCCAGCAAAATGTTCGGCAGTTCGGAATTCACGGTGTAATTGAATGAGAATATTTTTTCCATAACTTCGATCGCTTCGTTTATCCGGTTAAGTTTGGAAAGGGTAAACGCTTTATTATAAAGCATTTCCGGTGTATCCTCCAGCAGCAGGTTGTAATAATTCAATGCCATCCGGTATTCGGCGAGAGACAGAAAGCAATTGGCGATGCGGAAATTTACCAAATTCTTTTGTTCGGTAAATGGCAGAAGATTTTGATATTCGGCAATGGCTTTGCGAAAAAGTTGTTTGGATTGATACAGTTCTGCCAGCGCAAATTTCAGATTTTCATCGTCGGGATAATCCCGAATGCCATCTCTCAATAGATTTCTGGCACCCAGCCAGTTGCTGTTTTTCAGGAATTTCACCTGCCATAAGATATTATCGATATTATTCATCCTGCCCCCGTTCCAAATAAAGCTGGCTGATCATATCGAACATGTCGTGCGGGTTTTGGCTGTGATTAATGAAATTGCGAACTTTGGCACCGCCGTTGTAACCTTTTGTATAATACGCCAAATGTGCCCTGAGCTCCGTTGTGGCTCGCCCTTCGCCTTTTTCCAGGCAGGAAAGTTCGAGGTGTTTTTTGATGATTTCCAGTTTTGTTTCCGGCAAAATTTCTGCTTTTTGGTGAGAATGCATCGCTGCTTTGATCTGTGTAAAAATCCAGGGTTGACCCAGCACTCCCCTCCCCAGCATGATCGCATCGCAACCGGTTTGAGTAAACATATCCAAAGCGCTTTCCACCTCGGTTATATCGCCGTTCCCGACCAAAGGGATGGCTAATTTTTCCTTTAATTGTCTGATCAAATCCCAATCGCTGCTGCCGCCGAACATCTGGCTGCGAGTGCGCGGATGAAGACAGATGAGATCGGCTCCGGCTTCCTCCATCCTTAATCCGAAATCCAAGGCATTAATGCTCTGTTTATCCCAACCGGCTCTGATTTTTACCGTTAACAAAACCGGTGTTTTTTTCAGAAGGGCTTTTACGGCTTTCACGATTGCAACTGCAATTTCCGGTGTTTGCATCAAAGCTGAACCGGCGCCGCGTTTTACCACTTTTTTCACGGGACAACCCATATTGAGGTCGATGAAATCCGGTTGCAATGGCAGAATGATTTCTGCTCCTTTCTGCATCATCAGCGGATCGGAGCCGAAAAGCTGGATGCCAAATGGTCGTTGTTGTTGCTCGAATTTGGCATATTGAAGGCTTTTTTCTTCATTGAAAACCAAGCCGTCTGCGCTGATCATTTCACTCACCACGACATCGGCGCCACAATCTTTGCAAACCGTGCGGAATGCGTTGTCAGTGAAACCGGCAAGCGGAGCCAGCCACAGTTTTTGGGAAGCAATGGAAGCGAGCTCAGCGACCATATTTCAAATGATAAATAATGATGCCCGTTGCCACGGCAGCATTCAAAGATTCGATCTGACCGGAAAGGGGAATTTTGATCTTTGTGTCAGCCAATTCGAGAATCTCCGGTCGGATGCCGACAGCTTCCGAACCGATGATCAAAACAATGTCTCCTTTCGGTAATGAGGCTTCGTACAGATTAACGGCATCCCGAAGAGTGGTAGCGATCAAATGTGCTTTTCGATTGCGCAGCCAACTCTCATCGTGAATTTCCGCCGGAAGGGAAAATACCGTTCCCAACGATGCCCGAATCACTTTCGGATTGAATATTTCGCAACATCCGGAGGACAGCACGATCCCGTCGATGCCGGCTGCGGCAGCCGTACGGAAGATTGTTCCCAGATTTCCCGGTTCTTTGATGTCATCCAGATAAAGCAGGAAATCAGTTTTCCGAAGCGAAGGAACTTCCGTTTTGACCACAACTGCGATTTTCTGTGGATTTTCGGTCTCGGTCAGCTTTTCCAGCTGCCAGTTTTCCAAACCGAAAACCGTTATGGTAGCAGACAGATTGGGCGGTAATACAGTTTCGTCTGTCACAAAAACAGCTTCCGGTTCGATGCCGTTTTGCAATAATTGTTCGATGAGTCTGGAACCTTCCACTATTACCTTTCCCAGCTCCAGACGATATTTTTTCTGCTTGAGTTTGGAATACTCTTTCAATTGGTTTTTGGTGATTTTTTGCATAAGAATTTATCTGGCTTCGTAGATCGCTTTGATCGTCGATACATCCACGGCATCGATCTGCTCTTTTTTGAGATAATCGGCAGCATATTCGCTGTAAAGTCCGCTTTCCAAAAAGAGTGAAAGCAGATCGGGATCGATGTCCCGGTCTTTTGCCATCTTGGCGAGAATGATCAAAGTTTCCGAGAGTTTTTTATCGGTTTTATACGGACGGTCGCTGGCAGTGAGTGCATCGAAAATATCGGCAATGGCAATCACTCTGGCTTGTAAAGGCAGGTCGGCTTCCGTAAAATGTGAAGGATATCCTTTTCCATTCAATTTTTCATGATGTGAACTGGCGTAGAGCGGAATATTCCTGAATTTGCGGGGAAAAGTTAATTCACTCAGCATCTCCAAAGTAACCGTGGCATGTTCGTGCATTTTGGCAATTTCCTTCGGCAGCAGTGTTCCCCGGCGAATGGATAAATTACAAAATTCATTTTCGGTGAGCAGACGAAAATCCTTTCCCTCCGAACAATAATGAAAATCATACACTTTCTGCAAAGCTGCCAGATCGGCTTCCGGCATCCATTCCACACTTCGGTTACAGCGCTCGATCACTTTTTCGTAGGAACGTATTTCGGCAATCAAAGCAGCTAATTCCGGTTTCTTTTCGGGGTATTTCAGTTGATTCTTCTCGATAACGGCAATAACAAGTTCGAGGCGCGTTTTAACCAATTCCATGCGGTCGAAAATGGTTTCCAGCTTCGTACTTTTATCCTGAATATAAACCGGCGTTGTGATCTTGCCCACATCGTGCATCCAGGCTGCCAGACTGAGTTCGCGAATTTCATTAGCTGAGAAAGTGATATCTTTGTATCTCGTTGTATCTTCCTGGATTTTCTGTAGAAATTTTTCGGAAAGCGTCGCCACCCGCGAGATGTGTCCGCTGGTACTGCTGCATTTGCGGTCGATGGCAGTAGCGATACTCTTAATGAACTGATATAAAAGAGTTTCCAGATTTTGTATCAGTTTTTTATTGGAAAGAGCTATTGCCGCCTGAGAAGCAAGTGATTCCAGAAAAATCAGGTTCTTCTGTTCAAACGGAACGACCTTCCCTTGCTGATCCAGAGCATTGATCAGCTGGATCACACCCATGACTTCCTTCTCGTGATTTTTCAGCGGAATGGCTGCCATGGAAATCGATTTATAAGCGTTGGCTTCGTCATATTTTCGGGTACCGCTGGCATCGAAGAAATCCTGTTCGTAAATATTATCGATCTTTTTCGCTTCTGCTGCATGAGCCACCGAAGATACAAAATTAGATTTATTTTCACTGCCATCTTCACGATAAAGCGGAACCGAGGGCCACAGAGCTATATCCGCCGCTCCGAGCATGATGTTTTTTGATTGGGTACATACCACTTTAAAATCGAGGAATCTCTGATTTTCTGAAATAGTGTAAATAGTTCCGGCATCAGAATTTGTAAAATACATAGCTTCTTTCAAAATCAATTCAAAAAAGGCATTTATGTCTTGCGTGGCAGAAAGTGCTATTCCCACTTTTGTCAAACGCTTGATCGATTCTGCCAGACGTTCGGTATCGTACACAGCCATTCCTCCATATTTTTCAATTTGACATAAAATAAACTTCTCCCGTATATGTCTTGCCAGTTAGATATTGTGTCAATGATTTAATTTAGGAATTGTTATGGATAGTTATGAGCTGAGCGAGAAGTTGCGGGAAAAGAGAATGGTCTCTTCTGTGCTTCTTTGTGCGGGGAAATCCAACCGGATGGGAAGCGAAAAAGCCTTTCTCCCTGTGGGGAACGAATCAGCTATCACCTCTATTTTGAATAAATTATGCCCGTTATCTGATTACGTGGTTGTGGTAACCGGCAAGAATTTTGAAACGATCAAACAGCATCTCATTGCTTCTTACCTGGAGCTGTTCAATGTGCAAATCGTGATCAATGAAAACGCTGAGAAGGGAATGTTCACTTCCATTAAAAAAGGATTGGCGCAAGTCGGCGGAGATAAACCGGTTTTATTGCAGATGATCGACCAGCCTTTCATTCCGGCGGAAATTTATTCCGAACTCGTGAACATTTTGGATGATGAACACCGGATATTCCAGCCTTCGGTTCTCATCGACGGTCAACGCAAAGCCGGGCATCCGCTTATTTTCAGTCCCACTTTTCGGGAATTCTTATTACACCAGCCCGACGAGGTTAATCTGCGAGAATTGATCCGGCAGCAAGGAAACAAACGTAAGTTTCTGGAAGTCAACGATCTGCGCATTTTGCAAAATCTGAATACAAAGACGGATTTCGCCAATGCCAATGAAAATGAGGAAATATAATGGAAACTGCTGTTTTTAATATAATCGCCAAAGCAGCCGAAAATCAACGACGCGGGATTCCCTTCGTACTGGCAACCGTGGTGCAGGGAGTGGAAAAAACTCCCGGCAGAAGCGGCTTCAAACTTATCTCTTATGCCGACAAAAGCATGGAAGGAACCGTCGGTGGCGGCACACTGGAAAGAATGGTGTTGGACAAATGCGCAGAAATTCATCGAACCCACCAAAATGAATTGTTGGAATTCGAATTAACTGCATCCGGTATCGGTATGGTTTGCGGCGGCAAAGCCAGCGTTTTCTTCGAGTATTTCGCTCCACTCCGCAAAGTTTTTGTCTTCGGTGCCGGTCATCTTTGCCGCAGTCTGGTTCCCATTCTCGACTCACTCGGCTTTTACTGCATCGTTATCGATAATCGGGAAGAATTTGCCAGCCAGGAACGCCTTCCACAGGCAAAAGAAGTTCTCAGGCGTGATTATCTCGATTTTGTTCACAAATTCCAGCCTTCCGAAAACGATGCAATCGTTATTTTTACTCATGGACACAGCCACGATTTCGACATTATCGACGCACTTTGCCGCAGAAACGTACCGGCAAAATACATCGGAATGATCGGTTCCAAGCTGAAAATAAAACAAGCTGTGCATAAAGTGAAAAGATCGAATTACTCCGGCGATCTGATCGAAAAAATCTATGCACCCATCGGGCTGAACATCGGCAAAACCACCACGCAGGAAATCGCCATCGCCATTGCAGCAGAGATGTTGGCAGTTTACAACGGTGTGGAAAAAATCGAGTTTTTGAAAGATGTTTTTCAAAGCTCCGAAGAGCCGAAAAATAAAGAAGATATTTTAAAATAACGTCCGTAATGCGGACGGTAAGGATGTGAACGATGAATTTTTTTGAAAGAATCCTGAACGAAATTCCCTATTTGAATTCACCTTTTGGTATCAAGCTGATCAAGTCTGCTTTCATCATTGCCATTCTGCTTCTGCTCAGGCTGATCATCCGCCATCTGATCCTGAAGAAAATCAAAGATGTAAGAATACATTATCAGTGGCGAAAAATCGTGAACAGCGTTCTGTTGATTATCGGCATCATAATTGTAGGTAGATTGTGGTACGACGGTGTGCAATCTCTCGCCACCTATCTGGGCTTACTTTCTGCCGGTATCGCCGTAGCTCTCAAAGATCCGCTCGTCAACCTTGCCGGCTGGATTTATATAATTTCCCGCAAACCCTTCGAGGTGGGAGACCGCATTCAACTGGGAGATGTCGCCGGAGATGTGATCGACCAAAGTGCTTTTGAAATAAGCCTTTTGGAAATCGGGAACTGGGTGCACGCCGACCAGAGTACCGGTCGCATCATCACGGTGCCGAACGGAAAGATTTTCACCAATTATCTGGCAAACTACGATAAAGGCTTCAAATTTGTGTGGAATGAGATCAGAGTGCTCATCACCTTTGAAAGTGACTGGCAGAAAGCTAAAAGAATCCTCACGGCTATCGCCGTTAAACACAGCGAACACATTACCACCAGCATCGAACGGCAGATTAAACGTGCTGCCCGGAAATTCATGATCTATTATCAACACCTCACCCCCATCGTTTACACCGATGTGCTGGACAGTGGGGTGCAGCTTACGGTTCGTCACCTCTCCGAAACCAGGGAACGCCGTAAATACACAGAAGTTATCTGGGAAGAAATTTTAAAGGAATTTGCCGAAAATGACGATATCGATTTGGCATATCCAACGACCCGATTCTATAAATTGGGAGAGAAATAGCATTACAATTCCGATTTCGCGAATTCATTTCGGAGACTGAGGATTTAGTTTTCGCCACCGAGTTTCACCGAAATGGACTTATCGTAGTTGATCCTTGGACATTCCGTGCTGGATACTTGTAAGCCTTAGGCTTATTGGATATTCATTTTTTTCGCCACAGACTTTCACAGACTGAACACAGACTTTTCTGTTTTTGATTTCTTCTTTACTTCTCATCTTCTCATCTTCTCATCTTCTCATCTTCTCATCTTCTCATCTTCCCATCTTCTCCCCCTCTCAAAGTCTCACTTCTCATCTCTGCTTTTCGCCACCGAGCTTCACCGAATAGCACCGAAATGGACTTTTATATTGGCTATTGGATGTTGGATATTGGATGTTGGATATTCAAATACTTTTATTTGCCGCTGACTTACACAGGCGGAACACAGACGTCCAAAACCGCGAATGAATGCAAATTAACGCTAATTCTTGCCACAAAGACATCGGTCTTCGTTACAACTACGCCCAGACAGGCAAAGTCAGAAAGGACACACAAAACTGTCATTCTGAACTGGCAACTACTGGATTACAGAGGTAGTTCTTACGAAGAATCTCATTTCGCCATTGAATTACATAGACTAACCGCTGACTTGCTGAAATGCTGACAAGCTGAC
>DAISYT010000045.1:0-1472 GCA_036825175.1 Candidatus Cloacimonadota bacterium | reverse complement strand
CGCCATTGAATTACATAGACTAACCGCTGACTTGCTGAAATGCTGACAAGCTGACCTGCTGACAAGCTGACCTGCTGACAAGCTGAAATGCTGACTCGCTGACAAGCTGAAATGCTTCTTTCCTACTTTTCTTTTGACAAATAAATCTCGATAACAAGTGTTGGCTATGGTTGTTAATTATTTTTTAGTTGAGATGAATGAGGGAAAATTGTAGGAGTTATTGGGGAATGAGCCGGTTATGTACAATAAAAAATATGGTGTGAGTATAAATGTTATAGTTAAAATTTTGCTTACGCCAACATAGGAGAAATAAATGGAAGAGCAACAAAAAGTATATCCAGGTAAAAATCCTAATTTCAGAATAGATCACTTTAGTCCTGAAGAACAAATAATAATAAGTAAATTAAGTTCTGAATTCTATTTCACTTTTGGTGGAGGAATATTAAATTTAGGGACTACAAGTCAGTATAAATATTGTTTAATTAAACCTACGACTAATTATACAGATTTATTCAATATAGAGAAAGAAATTATTATTATATTTAGTGATTTCGATAATTTTGAACCAAGAACTTTAGATGCTATTGATGCAGCAGAGAAGAGTATTCAGCAATTTCGTATTGAAAAAATCTGCGCTATTCTAATAAGTAAGGATACAAATATCGAAAAAAGAATTGAAGCTTTATTAAGATCTGAACCCGAATGTCAGATAATTATACCATTTAATTATAAAGAACTAAGCACGCATCATGATGATTATTTTATTAGAAATAGATTTAAAAAATATTTCTTTTCAAGAGATTTATTTGCATATAATTCACCATTAAAAAAGGATTTGTTCTTTTTTGGTAGGAATGACTTGATTCATAAAATTGTAAGCAGACATAAAAGTGGTGAAAACTCAGGTCTTTTCGGTTTACGAAAAACCGGTAAAACATCTATTATTTTTGGGATTCAAAGAAATATAAAACGAATAAACGGAGTTTCTGTATTTATCGACTGCCAAAATCCAAGCTTTCATAAAAAAAGATGGAATGAGGCATTATATTATGTAATAACTGAAATAAAGACACAAAACAAACTTCATTTAACTTTACGTAACTTAGATAAATATAGTGAATCTAATGCTTCTGAATGTTTCGAGAAAGATTTAATAAAATTACATAAAAAAGCAAATTCAAAATCAATAATGATCATTTTTGATGAAATTGAGCATATAACTCCCAATATTTCATTAAGCAAACACTGGAGTACAGATAACGATTTTATATTGTTCTGGCAAACCTTACGTTCAATTTATCAGAAAACTAGTAATCTTTTTACATATTTAATTGTTGGTACAAACCCTAAGTGCGTAGAAATATCTTCAATTAATGATATTGATAATCCAATTTACAACCAAGTACCATATGAGTATATTAATCCTTTTTCTGTAAGCGACACAAGAACAATGGTTAGAACATTAAGTCGTA
>DAISYT010000044.1:0-10937 GCA_036825175.1 Candidatus Cloacimonadota bacterium | reverse complement strand
TCGCATGATCTGCCGTGAAAGACTCAATCCGATACCGGAGCCGTTTTTCTTGGTGGTGAAGAACGGCACAAAAATTTTATTGATCACATCTTTCAGAATACCCGGTCCGTTATCGATCACCTGAATGGCGATGTGTCCCCGTTTATCCATGAACGCCTTCACCTCGATCCGGGCATTTTCCGTATCCGAAAGGGAATGAATGGCATTTTTGATCAGGTTGATCAAAACCTGCTCGATCAGTTCTTCGTCGGCAGTTACTTCCAATCCTTCCGGAATAATGTTTTGCACATATTTGATGCCGGCGGAATTCAAATCTTTTTCCAGCAATTTATGCGTGTTTTCCAATAATTCGCCGAGTGGAATTATGGCGAATTTCGGTTTGGGAATGCGGGTGAGATTGCGGTACGATTCCACAAAATGAATGAGCCCCGTACTTCTTTTATGGATGGTGAGCAGTGAATTTCTGATGTCATTCACCACTTCATCGTCGATTTCCTGCGGAATATTGTCGGTGGTATCGATGTCTTTCAGCAGGTCGTTCAAAGTGGAGGAAAGGGAAGCGATGGGCGTGATGGAATTCATGATTTCATGCGTCAGAACGCGGATCAGTTTTTGCCAGGCATCCATTTCCTGTTCTTCCAATTCCACCTGAATATTCTGGATCGACACCAAAATGATGTTGCGTGTATGAATTTTAAACTCGGTGGCATAAACGACCAACTGTAGCATCATGTCATTATCCACCACCTGCACCAGCGACCTTTCCCCGGACTTCATCCGGCGTAATTTTTCCACCAAATCTTTGCTGTAAGATTCCAGCTCGCCGATGTTGCGTAACCGATTGATCTGGAACATTTTTTTGGCGCTGTTGTTGATCATTTCCACTGTGCCGTCTTTTCGGTAAGCGATCAGGCTGATGCCGATGTGCTGGATCACATTCTGTAAGTAATGGAAATGTTCTTCTTTTTCGGAACGGATTTTCTGGAAATCCTCGATCACTTCATTGAAAGCAGTTTTCAATTCATCATAAGCCGTTCCCAAACCTTCCAGGCGAAAGGTGCGGCTGAAATCGGAATAACGGATCGATTCCAGAAAATTGCTGAGATAATGATTGGTTTTCTGAATATAACGGATCAGATCGATTACCTGAAAAATGACCAAAAATCCCAACAGAAATGGTGTGACGTTCAAATGAAACTGATAAATGGAAACGAAGAACAGCAGCATTGTTCCCATGATTGCCACCACCCGAACGATGGTGTGAATTTTGAAATTTTTATAGATCATCGGATGACGCCTTTCAGATTCCGTATTTTTCCAGGCGGCGATACAAAGAAGCACGCGTCAAACCCAGTTCTTTTGCTGCCTGACTGATATTGCCGTTATATTTGCGCAAAGCCCGCCTGATCACATCTTGCTCCACGTCATCGATCTTAAAGCTGTTTAATCCTATATCTTCCAACGAGTTATGAGGAGAGGTCAGCATGAAATCATTCGGCTGCAACACTTTTCCTTCGGTCAGAATTATAGCACGTTCCAATGCATGTTGCAATTCCCGCACATTGCCGGGCCAGTTATACTGTCGCAGTTTTTTCAGGGCAGAGGCGCTGATACCGGTAATGTCCTTCTTATATTTCTGCACGTATTTTTGCAGAAAGTGATCTGCCAGAAGCGCTACATCGTCGATCCTGTCACGCAAGGAAGGAATATCAATTTCCATGGTATTGATGCGGTAAAGCAGATCCTGGCGGAATTTTCCTTCTTTCACCATTTGATAGATCGGCAGGTTGGTGGCACAGATCAGGCGGATATCGATGGGAATGGCTTTATTCGAGCCGACTCGGACGATTTCTCTTTTTTCCAGGGCGGTTAGCAGTTTGGATTGCAAGGGTAGAGAAAGATTGCCGATTTCATCGAGAAAAAGCGTGCCCCCCGAAGCCACTTCCATTCTGCCCGGTTTGTCCTTTTTGGCATCGGTAAAGGAACCTTTTACATGACCGAAAAGCTCGCTTTCGAAAAGTGTTTCGCTGATCGAGCCCAAATCCACGTTCAGAAAAATCTCATTTCGGCGCGCCGAATTTCTGTGCAGAGCGCGAGCCACTAATTCTTTGCCCGTACCGTTTTCTCCCAAAATCAACACGCTGGCATCGGTACACGCCACTTTTTGGATCGTGCTGAAAACCTTATTCATCTCGGCGGAATCACCCACAAAATCGTGGAACGGCTGATCCAGTTTTTTGCAGAGTTCATTCCTGGAAATGCGCAATTTATTAGCTTCCACCAATGAGCTGCGTAATTTGAGAGCAGAAGAAATCGTCGCCAGCAACTTTTCGTTTTGCCAGGGTTTCAGCACAAAATCCATCGCACCGGCTTTGATGGCTTTTACTGCTCTTTCCACATCGCCATAAGCCGTAATGAATATCACCACAGCAGATGGATCGATTTGCAAAATTCTTTCCAGCCAATAAAAACCTTCCTGCCCGCCGATCATGTCTTTGGTAAAATTCATGTCCAAAAGGATGACATCGTAATTTTTCCGGTCCATCAGGGCGGGAATCGCTTCCGGATGGCTTTCGGTATCGACCGATTCCACATAATTTTTTAATAATAAACGAAGGCTGAAAAGGATGTCTTCGTTATCATCCACGATCAGGATTTTTCCCAATTTTTCTGCCATTTTTTCTTCTACTCCTTCAAATATTGCACATTCTTTTTTATGCAAAATATACATTCCTGTTCCATTAAATTACGTCAACAAAAAAACTGTCCGTTACCGAACACTAAATGGTGTATTTCCGTACAATATTCTTTAAAGGTAAATACGTATTCTATTGCATTTATACACTTTAGGCATTTGGCACATAACTTGCAATAAAGTTTATGAAATAAAAAGGAGAGTTTGGGATGGATAGAATTATCGAGAAGAAGAAGTGGCCTTTGAAAAAAGTCATCTGGCTGGTGCTGGGAACGATATTCGTACTTTTAGTAATTTATAATTTGATTTGGGGCGATCATACCGCCAAATTTAATGTTCAGAAGGAAAGGATCACGATCGAAACCGTTCAGAAAGATTATTTTCAGGATTATATTACTCAGACCGGAACCGTCGAACCGATCAGCACGATCTACCTGGATGCCATGGAAGGCGGACGCGTGGAAGAGCTGGTAACAGAAGAAGGAACGATGGTAAAAAAAGGCGATGTCATTTTACGCCTGAGCAATACCAATCTGCATCTGGACATCATGAACCGTGAAGCGAACCTGGCAGAACAAATGAACGAATTGCGCAATACCAGGCTTTCGATGGAGCAGAATAAACTGAGTCTGAAAAAGCAATTGTTAGACCTCGATTATCAACTCGGTGTTCAAGAAAGAGAATATTTGAACGGACAAAACCTCTTCGATAAAGACTATATTTCGGAGAAGGAATTCGCTGAGATCAAAGAAAAATATGATTACCTGGTTCAAACCCGTGAGTTGGTGATCGAGAATCAGAAAGCCGATTCGTTGTTTCGGGAAATCCAGGTTACGCAGTTGGAAAATTCCGTGACTCAGATGCAGGAAAATCTGAATTTCGTCCGTCAAAAACTGGAAAATTTAAATGTGAAAGCGCCGATCAGCGGACTTCTGGTTTCCGTAAATGCCGAGATCGGCGAAGCCATCAGCACCGGGCAAAGATTGGGTCAGATCCATGTGCTGGACGAATTTAAAATACGTCTGGAAATCGATGAACACTACATTTCACGCATCACACCCAATCTGGTGGGAGAGTTCGAGTTTGCCGGCAAAACTTACGCATTGCGCATCAAAAAAATCTATCCGGAAGTGCGTAACGGTCGTTTCGATGTCGATCTGGTTTTCACCAGCGAAGTTCCCGCCAACATCAGAACCGGTCAGACCTTCCGCGTGAAACTGGAGCTGGGGCAGCCGGAAATAGCTGTCCTGCTGACTCGCGGCGGCTTTTATCAAAGCAGCGGAGGACAATACATCTTTGTACTCGATTCTGCGGAAAAATTCGCTGTAAAACGCGATATCAGACTGGGTCGTATGAATCCCAAATACTATGAAGTTCTGGAAGGTCTGGAACCCGGAGAAAAAGTGATTGTATCCAGTTATGAGAATTTTGGCAAAGCTGAGAAGCTGATTTTGAAGTAACAGCAAGAAGAAGGCATGGGGCAGTGTGCATGGAGCAGTGAGCATGGAGCAGTGAGCATCGAGCGATGAGTAAAGAGAAATCAGTAAAGCATTGAGAATAAAAAGAATAAGAGGTTAGAAGATGAGTAAATTCAGATTTGAAGACCTGGAAATTTGGAAGCTGGCAATCGAGATTCCGGATAAGTGTATGGAAATTTCCGACACATTGGAACAATCGCATTATTACCGATTTGCCGAACAATTACGCGCTGCCGGTGTTGGGTCTTAGCTCATTAAAAATAAATTATAAAAAAATTGGAGGAAATATGATTAGAACAGTCGATTTAGCGAAAATCTACCGCACAGACGAAGTAGAAACCACGGCTCTTAACAACGTGAACATGGAAATTGCCAAAGGTGAATTTGTTGCTATTATGGGACCTTCCGGTTGCGGAAAATCCACGCTCTTAAACCTGGTCGGACTGCTGGATAATCCCAGTAAAGGCGAACTCTTTTTCAACGGAACGGAGGTTTCCAAATACACCGAGAGAATGCGCACGAATATGCGTAAATCCAATATCGGATTCATCTTTCAGAGTTTCAATCTGATCGATGAACTGACGGTTTATGAAAACGTGGAACTGCCACTTCTTTATTTAAAAATGAATGCCACTGAAAGAAAGAAAATGGTGAATGAAGTGTTGGACAGAATGAAAATCGCTCATCGTGCCAAGCACTTTCCACAGCAGCTTTCCGGTGGTCAGCAGCAGCGTGTTGCCGTTGCCAGAGCCGTTGTGACCAAACCCAAACTGATCTTGGCAGACGAGCCGACCGGTAACCTGGATTCTGCTAATGGTGAAGAGGTGATGGATATGCTCACGCAGCTCAACGAAGAAGGTACCACCATCGTGATGGTTACGCACTCTCCATCCCATGCCGAATACGCTCATCGTATCATTCAGCTTTTCGATGGTCATATCGTTACCGAAAACATCAAGAAGGAATTTCATCTGTAACGCAAACATCCTGTTTGCGGAAAAACCCTGAAAAGGCTGCAATAAGTCCGGCAGTTGCCGGATTCACGTCAGCCTTTTCAATGGTTGGAATCGAATCAGAATGAAGAAACTGGTGATTCAGGGGATTATTCTTGCACCAACTCTCAGTTCCTTAACAGGAAGCGAAAAAAGGAAAGCCTCAGCGAGGAGAAGTAGTGTAGCCAGGTGCGGCAGCGCCTGGAAAAGAAATGACCGAGAAAACGGAGCGCCATCGGTGCGGTACGATTTCGGTAAATCCTCAGTCTCCGATCCTTCGATATAATCCGGCAGTTGCCGGATCACTCAGGATGACATCGGAGCCGGTTCCCTTAACGGGAAGCGAAAAAAGGAAAGCCTCAGCGAGGCGAAATAATGTAGCCAGGTGCGGCAGCGCCTGGAAAAGAAATGACCGACAAAACGGAGCGCCATCGGTGCGGTACGATTTCGGTAAATCCTCAGTCTCCGATCCTTCGATATAATCCGGCAGTTGCCGGATCACTCAGAATGACATCGGAGCCGGTTTCCTTAACGGGGAGCAAAAGAGGAATTGATCGAAAAGGTACAGCGGGAAGAACAGCCTTACAAACCTTTTCAAGGTCATAAAAATCGGAGAATAAATTATGTTTAAAAATTATCTGAAAATTGCTTTCAGAAATATTATCCGACAAAAGGGATTTACAGCAATCAATATAATTGGATTATCCATTGGTATTGCCTGCACGTTATTACTCACTTTATGGATAACCAACGAATTGAATTTTGACCATTTTCATAAAAACGGAGAACACATTTACCGCGTAGTCGAACATCAGCAGTATTCATCTCAATTCCTGGAAGTGGCAGTTACTCCAGGACCACTGGCAGTTGCTATAAAAGACGATTTCCCGGAAATAAAACGGTCAACCAGATATTCCACGATTCGATCTTATCAGTTAAAAACCGATCGTATAACTTGTTCTGACATGAATGGGGCTTTTGCAGACAGTGACTTTTTACAGATGTTCACATTTCCCATTTTGCAAGGTAATACCCATCCATTACGGGGTATCGATGAAATTGTTCTAACCGAACACGCGGCAAAACAAATTTTTGAATTGGAAAATCCTGTCGGAAAAACAATCTTAATCAATTCAGACTTAAAAACAATAACAGCAATTATTTCGGACATTCCTGACAATTCTCATCTGCAGTTTGATTATTTACTTCCTTTCAGCTGCCTTGAAAAACAAAATAATTCACTTACATATTGGGGAAATAATTCTATATATACATACATAGAGCTCCAAGAAAATTCCGATGCGAATTTAGTGGAAAATAAAATTCAAAATATAATCAAAGAGCATAATGAAGGAGCATTATCGACACTTTATTTGCAACAACTTAATCAAATTCACCTGCATTCGGTAGGTATGGTTGCAGATTTAAATGGCATGGGAGATGCAAGATACATCGTGATCTTCAGTTGTATTTCCATCTTTATACTTATCATTTCCTGTATAAATTTTGTGAGTTTAGCGACAGCCAGATACGGCAATCGATCCAGGGAAGTGGGAATGCGTA
This sequence comes from Candidatus Cloacimonadota bacterium, assembly GCA_036825175.1. Taxonomy (GTDB): domain Bacteria; phylum Cloacimonadota; class Cloacimonadia; order Cloacimonadales; family TCS61; genus B137-G9. The sequence continues at coordinate 4,209 of DAISYT010000044.1, read as the reverse complement.
AAGTCCTGGGTGCCCCTCACCAAAACTTGATTTGTCAATTTCTGGGTGAATCGATCTTATTGGTAGGATTAGCAACGATTATAGCATTAGTTATGACCGAATTAACCTTACCGGTATTCAATCAATTTGTGCTCAGAAATTTGAGATTACAGACATTTTTCCAACCGGTTTCACTGTTAATCCTGATCGGGATGGTAATTTTTCTGGGTATAATTGCAGGAATTTATCCCGCATTTTTACTGTCCTCATTCAAACCCGTATCCATCTTAAATGGCTATCTATTTTCCAGACAACGCGGAGGAAATTTTCGCAAAATATTGGTCGTTCTGCAATGGTCGTTATCGATTATTCTGATAATTTGTACAATTATTCTTTATCAACAACTTCAATACATGCAGAATAAAAAAATCGGCTTCAATAAACAACAAATACTTTATACTGCTTTTTATGATAAAAGTAATTTTGATAGCATGAAACAAGAAATTCTTCGTAATCCCCAAATCGATCATGTGACAGCAGTTTCAGCTTTGCCACTGAATATGAACAACTCTACTTCCGGAGCAAAATGGGAAGGGATGAATGAGGATGAATCTTTTTTAATCCATTGCTTATCCTCGGAAAAAGATTTTATTGAAACTTTCGGCATGAAAATGGTAGCAGGTGTCAGTTTCGCGCAGCGCGAAACAAAATCTGACGATTTTGGTGTTATTCTCAATGAAACTGCTGTTAAACAGATGCAATTAAGCAATCCGATCGGAAAATCATTTTCAGTTTGGGGTAATGAAGGTAAAATTATAGGTGTTGTAAAAGATTTTCATTTCAAATCACTGCACTATCCTATCGAACCTATAATGATTTTACCAGTTTCTGATCATCTCAGACATGATAATCCCAGATATACTGTTGTGCTGGTTAACTCTGACGACTTGCTTTCTGTAAAAAACTATCTGGAGAAAATTACCCAAAAGTATTCACCAGAGAAGAAAATCGAATTTAGTTTTTTCGACGAGCGTTTTGCTGCAATGTATAAAGCGGAACAGGAGATGAGCACAATTCTAAAATGGTTTACATGCCTGGCGATCTTCATTGCCAGCTTAGGATTGCTCGGACTTACTGCGTTCCTAACCGATAAAAGAACCAAAGAAATCGGAATCAGAAAAATTCTGGGAGCTCATGTTTCCAATATCATCTATATTCTTTCCAAAGAGTTTGCCAAGTGGATCATTTTTGCCAATATTATCGCCATTCCTATCGCCTACATTATCATGCGGAATGCTTTACAAAACTTTGCCTATCGCATCAGCATCGTTCCCTCTGTCTTTGTGATAACTTTTTTAATTTCGATGTTGCTGGCTGTTTTCACTATTATTTTTCAAACTTATAAGAAATCGATTTTAAATCCTGTCGAGGTATTAAAATATGAGTAAAATAAACATTTATCTGTTCTGGCAAAAATTGTCCGATAATCGTTCAGGCTTCAGTAAGATTCTGTTGCTACAGGAAAAAAGTTACTACATTTACACAGAAGTCGGAATTAAACTCAAAAAAAAATGGAGATTCGAGTATGTTTAAAAACTATCTAAAAATCACTCTGCGAAATATGAGCAGAAGAAAGTTCTATACTTTCATTAATATTCTGGGACTGGCGATCGGTTTGGCTTGCACTATTTTAATCGGTTTATTCATTTCCAATGAGCTTTCCTACGATAAGTGCCACGAGAAATACGACCGCATTTACCGCGTGGAATCGCATTTCACCATTCAGGAAGCGGACGATTTTTTTGCGGTCAGCGCTTTGCCGATTTCTTACGCTATGAAGCAGGATTTCCCCGAAGATGTGGAAAATTACTGCCGTTTTACTCCCACCGATAACAACCTCTATATTTATGATAATCGTAAGTATTTCGATGATGATATAGTCTATGCGGATTCGACTCTGTTCGATGTTTTCACCCACAAATTTATCATCGGATCACCTGAGGATGCTTTGAATGATCCCAACAAGATCGTGCTGACGCAAAGCTTTGCCCATCGTATTTTTGGAAATGAAAATCCTCTCGGTAAAACCATCACTACCGGTAGAGGCACCGATCTCACGGTTACCGGTATCATCGAAGACGTTCCGTACAATGCTCATCTGCGTTTTTCTGCCGCGATTTCCTTCATGACTTTGGCTAGTTTATTCCCTGATAATATGTTTTATAGCCTGGAAAGCCTCATGTTTTGGAACGTGGGATATTACAGTTACATCCTGCTTACGAAAAACGGCAACATTCAGAACGTTTACAACGGTTATCCCGAATTTAACGAGAAATACATCGAACCTCTGGGTAAAACTGTGAACGGCAAATTCCGTTACATACTCACGCCACTGGATAAAATTCATCTGTTTTCCAATCTGCGTAGTGACTTACCTACAGGCAATATCGCTTATGTTTACACTTTCGCCCTGGTTGCGCTATTTCTGCTATTGATCGGTTGCATCAATTATATGAACATGGCTACGGCTCAATCCACTTCCCGTTCCATCGAGGTGGGAATTCGCAAAGTGGTGGGAGCGCCCAAACGATCGTTGCGTTGGCAATTCCTCCTGGAAGCGGTTCTCACTGCACTTTTCGCTTTTATTATCGCCTTGATAGCGGTCGAATTGATTCTTCCTTCTTTCAATGCTCTGGCAGACCGTCATCTCACTTTCAATTTTGCCAAAAACTTCGGATTTCTCTCGCTGATTCTGGGCGTAACGATTCTGGTCGGATTGATTTCCGGCAGTTATCCGGCGTTTTATTTATCTTCCTTCAAACCCATAAAAGTTTTGAAAGGCAAATTACGCAAAAACAAAGGAACGTTGCGTAAAGTACTGGTGCTTCTGCAATTTTCCATTTCCATCATTATGATCGTGGGAACATTCACCGTGATGCAACAACTGCGTTATTTGCGGGAAAAAGACCTCGGCTTCGATCAGGATAATTTAATTGTTCTTACCATCCGTGATACCGCCGGTATTCACAATCTGGCGGCTTTTGAAGAAGAATTGGAAAAAGTACCGGATTTCGAGAAAGTCAGTTCATCCTCATCCTTGCCGGGAGAAGGTTATGGAATCATTGTACAAAAGTATGAAACCCTGGATGGTAAAATGCTCGAGAAAGCCATAAATTTCGTCTTAGTCCAGCAGAATTATCTCGATATGATGGGGATGAAACTCGTGGCAGGAAGAGACTTCGATCCGAACCTGAAAACCGATTTGGAAGAAGCAGTTATCATCAATGAAGCAACAGCTCGTGTTTTGGGTTGGGGAAACGATGCTATCGGCAAGAAGATCGATTTTGGCGCTGGAAACGAGGGTGGAGCTTTGCGTTACACCAAGGTGATCGGTGTGGTTAACGATTTCAACTACGAATCTTTGCACAATGCTATCGATCCGCTTCTGATCTTGCTTTCCGAAGATCCATTGCGAAATATCTGCATTCGGATCAATCAGAAAAATACGGCAGAAGCTTTAAAAACTCTGGAAGAAAAATGGAACGAGTTCAATCCCACTTATCCCTTTGAATACAAATTTCTCGATGACAGCCTGAACCAGCAATACATCGCCGAACAAAAGTTAGGACAGGTCTTCACTGTTTTTGCCATTTTGTGTATCTTCATCGCCTGCCTCGGTTTGTTCGGACTGGCTGCTTACACAGCCGAACAGCGCACAAAAGAAATCAGTATTCGTAAAGTGATGGGAGCTTCCGGCAGCGGTATGGTAATCCTGCTGTGCAAAGAGTTTTCGTTTTGGGTGGTGCTGGCAAACATCATCGCCTGGCCCGTAGCCTATTTTGCCATGCAAAAATGGCTGGAAAACTTTGCTTACAGCATTACGCAAAATGCCTTCACTTACTTACTGGCAGGCGTCACGGCGCTGGTCATCGCCATCGTTACGGTTAGTTTCCGGGCGATTAAAGCCGCTAACACCAATCCGGCAGAGGCACTGAAATATGAGTAACGCAAACATCCTGTTTGCGAAAAATCCTGAAAAGGCTGCCATCAGTTCGGCAGTTGCCGGATTCACGTCAGCCTTTTCAATGGTTGGAATCGAATCAGAATGAAGAATTTGATTATACAGGTGGTTATTCTTGCATCAATCCTCAGTTCCTTAACAGGGAGCGAAAAAAGGAAAGCCTCAGCGAGGCGAAATAATGTAGCCAGGTGCGGTAGCGCCTGGAAAAG
>DAISYT010000043.1:0-11058 GCA_036825175.1 Candidatus Cloacimonadota bacterium | reverse complement strand
GAGATGGGAATCTGTTTATATAATGGAGACAGTTTTGTCGGAGTTACCAATCTGATTTACGATTTATGACTTGTCCGCCTTGGGCGGATTGCAGATTTTAGATTGTTGATTTATGATAATCTCATCTATTTCATCATGAGAAAATAGTTGACATGGATTTCACGTATTTCCATTTTCTATCGTTAATAGAAGCAAAATACTAACATGAATTGCAGCCAGAAAATAGAATAAACAAATAAGCTATCCTAAAGGTACAGAAATCAGAATTTGTTTATTACACCTTACCCAAAACGGTGAAAACAGTTTTGACCTCTCCTCACGGAGGAGTAGAATATGACCAAATGAATTATTCGAGGGAGTTATGAAACAAAGATTATTTGTATTTCTTTTTTCTCTTTTGTCTTTTTCCTTTCTTCTTGCCGATACTATCACAGAGACAGTTTATTCCGATCCGGCTTTGGATGGAGAGATAAAATTTTCTCAAAGCACTCAGTCATGTTCAATCAATAGCTGGATGTATGATATGTACGCCGGAGATACTGATCAAACGGTATCCAATCCAGATCCAAATTCACTTCTAAGATCATTCATGACATTTTATCTGCCTGAAATTCCGGTTAATTATCATGTCGATAGTGTTTACATAAGAATTTATCAGTACTCGTCATGGGGATTTGATAATCAAATCGGAGATTACACCAACTTCCCGGTTTGGGATGTTACCGGCGGAGACACGATAAAATGTATTCTGAGTCATATCGATTATGGAAATGAATTAGATGCGGGTGATTGGGAAAAAGGCGATATAGGTAATCCGTACACTTATCAAAATAATGTGGGCACAGTAACGGAAAGCGGAGAGGATGGTTATCGCTATGTCGATGTCACTAACAGTGTGATAGAAGATTATGGACTGAACCGGAATCTAACGCAATATCGCATCTCATTCCAGATCGGTACGGATTGGGATAACGGGGGTGATTTGATAGGTTTTAAAACTGCCAATTCAGCAGTTAGTTATCATCAACCACGGTTATATATTCAATATACAGATGAAATCAGTTCAAATGAAAATAATGAAATTCCAAATAACCGAAAACTTACAGTGAATATTAATCCTAATCCTGCAATAAACAATTTTAGTATTTCGTTTTCCAGGAAAGATTTTCTTAGCGAAAGGCTCGAAATTTTTAATATCAAAGGACAAAAGGTAAAGTCGATCAATTGCTCAGAAAGTTCCAACAACGGGATGAGCGTCAATTGCAGCAACATGCCTTCCGGCATCTACTTTTTAAAGGTGTCTTCAGGAAAAGAAGTTGCTGTTCGGAAGTTTTTAATAATGAAGTGAAAATCGTTCTAAGAAAGGATTTGAATTATCAATCTTCCCATCTTCCCATCTTCCCATCTTCCAATCTTCCAATCTTCCAATCTTCCTAACTTCCCATTTCCTGATCTTCCGAATTTCAGTGGTTCTTAACTCAACGCTGCGCTAATGAGTCAATTCCCACACTTCCATTCCAACCACAACCGAGAAATCATTTGACACTTAAACTTCCGATTTTAATTGGCTTTCGACAGTGATAGTAAAAAGAAATTAAGGAGTAATGAAATGAGTGAAAAATTAGTTTACGGAACTATCGGCAGCGCCGAATCCATGCGATTGGAAGAAACTTACGGCGCTCATAATTATCATCCGCTACCGGTGGTGATTGCCAAAGGGAAAGGAGCCAAAGTCTGGGATCCCGAAGGAAACCAGTATTACGATTTTCTCTCCGCTTATTCGGCTGTAAATCAGGGACACTGCCATCCCAAAATCATCAAAGCGCTGATCGATCAGGCTGAAGTGCTTACCCTTACTTCCCGCGCTTTTTTCAATAACAAATTGGGCGATTATGAAAAATATATCACGGAATATTTCGGTTATGAAATGATGTTGCCGATGAATACCGGCGCCGAAGCTGTGGAAACAGCTATGAAACTTTCCCGCAAATGGGGTTATGAAAAGAAAGGCATTCCGGAAAATGAAGCTATTTTGGTTTTTGCCGAACAAAACTTCCACGGACGCACCATCGCCATCATCACCGCTTCCACCGATCCGACCGCTTATCATAATTTTGGACCGTTTGTACCCGGCATCGAAAAGATACCTTACAACGATCCGGCTGCTTTGGAAAAGATTTTACAGGAAAAAGGCGACAAAGTGGCAGCTTTCATCGTGGAACCCATTCAGGGTGAAGCCGGCGTTTTTGTTCCCGACGAAGGTTATATAAAAAAATGTTACGATATTTGTCACAAACACAACGTGTTATTCGTAGCCGACGAAGTACAGACCGGCATCGCCCGTACCGGTAGAATGCTGGCATGTGATTGGGAAAATGTTCATCCCGATATTTTGGTTTTGGGTAAAGCCGTTTCCGGCGGAGTTCTGCCCATTTCCGTGGTGCTTTCTTCCCGTGAAATCATGCTCACGATCAAACCGGGAGAACACGGCTCTACCTTCGGCGGTTTCCCTCTGGCTTGCGCTGTGGCAAAAGCTGCTTTGCAGGTCGTAAAAGATGAGCATTTAACCGAACGAGCCGAAAAGCTGGGAAGAGTTTTCCGCGCTGAAATCGCTAAAATCGAAAGTCCGCTCATCGAACTTGTACGCGGTAAAGGTCTTCTAAATGCCGTCGTCATCAAGCCTACCAACGGTATTCAGGCGTGGGATGTCTGCGTTAAACTGAAAGAAAACGGATTACTCGCCAAACCGACTCACGATCACATCATCCGTTTCGCACCGCCGCTGGTCATCACGGAAGAAGAATTGAACGACTGCCTTAATATCATCAGGAAAACCTTTGAAGAATTAAATCCTCAGTTAAGTTAAATTCACCAATTTGAAAGCCATCTTTTCCGTATGAAAGGATGGCTTTTTTATTTGCTTGCCTTCTCATACCGCTGCATTTTTCTTGGCTTATGAAAAATGGAAAAATTATGGCGATTATCGCTAACGGAGAAATACCGGAAGCTGCTTTAAGAAAGCAAATTCCGGCAGCGGATACGATCATCGCAGCCGATGGTGGAGCCGAAATCTGCCGTTCATTGCATCTTACTCCGGACTATATTGTCGGCGATCTGGATTCTATCTCTTCAGAAATCAGGCAGGTATTTCCTAAAACCGAGATCGTGCAGATTTCCGAACAGGAGACTTCCGACCTGGAAAAAGCACTCGATTTTGCCATTAGCCTTTCCCCCACTCTGATCAGGATTTTTGGCGCTTTGGGCAAGCGAAGCGATCACGCTTTATACAATTTACTTCTCTTGGCAGAACGTAAATTCGACTGCCGCATCGAGCTCTACGATAATTTTGGATTTTGGCAGATGCTCTATCCGGGCACGCACATTCTTTCCGGCAAACCGGCAGAAACCATCTCTCTTTTTGCTTTGCAGCAAATCACAGGGCTTTGCCTGAACGGCTTTGTATATGGAAGTCAGAATTACCTTCCGATAACAATTTTTAAAAGTCTGAGCAATACTTTCCGAAAATCGGAAGCCACCATTCGGTTCGATTCCGGTGTCCTGCTTTTTTATCGCTTACTGCCTGCGACTTCATCCGATATTACAATAAAAAAAAATCTTGCCTCAAAAAGGCATCCCCAAAAAATGTATAAAAAAAAAGTTAAATAAGTAACCTTGGAGGAAAAGTGAAAAAACTAATCTTAACTTTTACCTTGATCGGTCTCATCGCAGGAATGTTATTTGCAGATGTCGAGAAAATCGCTATCGTCAATTTTATGAAGAATGACCGTCAATGCGATTACGTTTATCAGGAAATGACCAAGCGTGATTTCAAAACTGTATTCGAGGAAGACGCCAATCTGGAATTAATCGATATGAAAATAGCGGAAAAAGCCTTCCAGAAAACCGGTTATTCATACATGGGACGAGATGAAGCCCTGGCTTTAGGTACGGAAATGGCTGTGGATTTCATCATCTGGGGCAGCCTCGGTTCGGGAAATAATAACGACTTCCAGGTGCAGCTGAACGTTTACAGTATGCAGACGAAAGATGTTTTTCCCATCAGGTTCAACGTGACGAAGAACAAAGACGAGCGTCGTCAGGCGATCAAAGATAATCTGATCAGTAAAATCGCTGCTTCCGGCGAAGCAGAAGTGCAGAAAATGATGGATATCGGTTTACAGCAATTCAACAGTAAAAATCTGCCGGCAGCCGAAGAAGCATTTCTGAACCTGATCAAGATCGATCCTGAAAACGTCGATGCCTACCTTTATCTGGGCGTGATCAAATATTTGAATCAGGATTACGAAGCTTCGGTCGAATTTTATGAAAAAGGTTTGGAGCTTGATCCCGAAAATGTTACTTTATTGGATTATCTTAGCAAATCCTACCTGAAAATGGAATCTTATGAAGATGCCGTGGCAGCTTTGGAGAAAATTGCTGCTCAGGATGAAAGCAATAAGGAAATCTGGCTGAGGATCGGTAATATTTATGCCGAGATCGAATATTACAGCGATGCTCAGGAAGCGTACGAAAATGCTCTGGAAATCGATAGTGAATATGCCGAAGTCTGGATGGAATTGGGCGTTCTTTTATACGATCAGGAAATGTTCGATGAAGCAATCGTACCTTTGGAACATGCCACCGATGCCTTCCCCGATATCGACCATTTGCAGAAAAAACTGGCTAAATGCTATCTGAAAACCGGCAAACTGGACAGCGCTATCGCCAAATATCAGCACGTTCTTATCGAGCAACCGGAAAACATTAACGCTTATATCAACCTGGCTCAGGCTTACCGCATCACGAATCAAAATCAGGAAGCTTTGACTACACTGTTGAAATTGAAAGAAATTGCTCCCGATCTTCCCAAAGTTTACCTGCGTTTAGCCGATACCTACATCGCTTTGAAAAATTATCCGAAAGCCGAAGCAATGACCGATAAAGCCACGGAACTCGATTCTTCTCAATATGAATCATATTTGATCAAAGCGCAGATAAAATTTGATCTCGGTTATCAGAAATACGAGAAATTCCTGTGGTACGAAGAAGAATACAAAGATAAATCCAAATATTACGGCGAAGCTGCCGACAAACTGGTGGAAGAAAGAGACCAGGTAAAACAGGAAGCTCATAATTATTTTATAGCAGAAGATAAATTGCTCAGTCAGGCTCTATCCATGACTACCGATCCTTCGGAATTGAAAGATATAAAATCAAAACAGGATTTATTGAAACAATTGAAAAACGCCACCAAACCGGGCGGATTCTAAAATATACTGATTTTTGTAAAAGCCTTTCGGATTACCAAATCCGGAAGGCTTTTTTTTATTGAGTGGGAATTAAATCCTGAGTCAAATCCAAATCACCTGTACCACGACGTTGCACGTCGTGCATATCTTCTCGACGATCTGGAGCAGTACCGTAACCTGCCAGGTTGCGAATTCTCGACGTGCAACGTCGAGGTACTGTGTCATAGCGAACTCTTCTTTCGACGTTTCCATAGCGAAGCAATCTTTTCTTCTTTGTTCTTACCTCAAACCTATACTTCGAGGAATGTCAGTCTCGCAAACAGGGATGTTTGCGTTACTACTCGACGTACAACGTCGAGGTATTTTATTTTGCGTTAAACAGCACCGGAAATAACTGTCGGATATGTTTTAGTTTTGTGACTTTGCTCTTGATATTTTTCGTCCGAGCCGAAACGATGATATTCTCATAACCGAGTTTCTCGGCTTCTTTAATTCTTTTTTCTGCCTGGGAAATGGCACGGATTTCTCCATTCAAACCCACTTCACCCAACAAAATGGTTTTAGGTGGCAGGGGAGTTTCTTTGGCACTGGAAAGAATGGCAGCGATTACAGCCAGATCGAGTGCCGGTTCCATCACTTTTAGTCCACCTGTCAGGTTCAGGAAAACATCATTATTCCGCAAGTTTATGGAAAGATTCTTTTCGATCACAGCCAGCAATACTGCCAGTTTACGATGATCGAAACCCAAAGCCACCCGCTGTGAGGTGCCGTAACTGGCAGGTGAAACCAAAGCCTGAACTTCCACTAAAAAAGCGCGGGTTCCTTCCAATAAACAACCTATCGCCGATCCGGTGCTGGTTTCATCTTCCCGTAAAAAAAGGTGAGAAGGATTCTTCACTTCTTCCAATCCTGCTGCCTGCATTTCAAAGATGCCGATCTCATTGGTAGAACCGAAACGGTTTTTTGTAGCCCGCAGAATTTTGAACTGATTTTGCATTTCGCCTTCAAAATAAAGTACCGTGTCCACCATGTGTTCGATGATCTTGGGACCGGCAACCGAACCGTCTTTGGTTACATGACCGATCAGGAAAATGGGAATGTTTTTCTGTTTGGCAATGCGGGTAAAAAGACCGGTACATTCCCGCAACTGAGCCACGCTGCCCGGCGTACTGTCGATAGAATCCAGGTAAACGGATTGAATGGAATCGACCACCACGAATTTCGGTTCGAGATCGGAAATGGTATTGATGATATGTTCCACATCGTTTTCACAAAGCAGCAGCAGCTCTTCCGAATGACAATCCAGCCGCACGCTGCGCATCTTGATCTGCTGTTTGCTTTCCTCACCGGAAACATAAAGCACTTGCGTTTTGGCTGCCAGACTATTTGCCACCTGCATCATTAAAGTGGATTTGCCGATGCCCGGTTCCCCCCCGATCAAAACGACCATACCCGGCACAATGCCGCCGCCGAGTGTTCCGTCCAATTCACCGATATTCGTGGAGAGACGCGGTTGCGCATCTGCTTTGATCTGATTGAGTTTTTCCGGTTGAGATGAAGGTTCAAATCTGGCACGTTCTGTTTTCTTTTTTCCGGTTACGCGGGTGCTTTCCCGCAAAGAATTCCAGGCTCCGCATACCGGACATTTGCCCGACCATTTACTTGTTTCTGCGCCACATTCGCTGCAAAAAAACATGACTGCCTCCTGATCTCGCATCTAATAAAGCTTTTTTCATAATTAATAAGTTACTGTAAAAAAGTTAAATATAACCATGGTAATTATCATTATTACCTTCTGAATATCTTTTCGTCATTCTGAGGTTTACCTGCCGAAGCCTGAGCGAAGGCAGGTCTCTTTCATTCGCCTTGACGAAGAATGATCCAACCTGGAAAAGGCTTGATGATAGAATTTTCCCGATGAAAGCCATTTTTAAGGAGATGGTCATTGCGTCCGGCAACTGCCGGAGGCTTTTTCTGATGCGAAGCAATCTTGAAACAATCGAGAGAACAGATTGCTTCATCCCGATGAAGCAGGGATTCGCAATGACGGTTATTCGTGTTTCGTCGAAAGGCTGAGAGAATTACTCAACATGACGGCTTTCTTCCTTCGTCATTCTGAGAACTCTTTCATTCGCATTGACGAAGAATGACTATTCATGTTTCGTCAAAACCATTGAATGAATTCCTCAACATGACGTTTTGTTGTCATTTACTAACATACACTCTATTTTTCTGCCAATTATGTAGAACTCATCGCATCTACTCTAATGAATTCCTCGTTATCAAAACTGCCATAACAGTTTTAAGTGAGATGAGATGAACTCATTCGTGTTGAGATATTTTGTCAAGACTGTTGCGGTGAAAGTATTCTCTTGTCTGCTCCACATCTTTTTCGATGTTGGTAATCAAATCTGCTTTGGAATGAAAATCTATTTCGTCCCGCAATTTCTTATGAAAAATGATCTCGACCTCTTCCCCATACAAATTTTCGGAAAAATCCAGGATGAATGTCTCGATCTCTTTATACGCATTTTGTTTAATGGTGGGACTGTAGCCGATGTTGGTAGTTCCTTGGTAACACTTGCCGCGCCAGAGCACTTCGCAAATGTAAACACCGATGCCGGGAACCAGTTTGTTGAATTCCAGCGGAGAGACGTTGATGGTGGGAAAGCCCAGATTCCTGCCGATTTTTTTACCGGCTACCACTTTGCCGCTGATGGAATAACTGCGACCCAAAAAACGCGAAGTCGTGATCATGTCACCTTCCCGGATAAAATCCCGGATCAGACTGCTGCTGACGATGCGGTTATCGATCATAAACGGTTTTACCAGATCAGCCCGATAGCTGAACTGCTGGGAGTTTTGTTTCAGAAAAGCATAATTTCCCTGCCGGTTTTTACCGAAATGTGTATCGTAACCGGCAATGATTTCCTTCATGTCGATTTCATTTAACAGAATATTCCGCAGAAAGTCATCGGGAGACATATTCGCCAGTTCTTCATTGAAATCCAGGTAGAGAATGTAATCTACGCCGAGGCTTCGCAGCAGCCTTTCTTTGTGTTCCCTGCCGGTAAGCAGGTAGGGAAAAGTTTTTTTATGAATGGTCTCCAGCGGATGATGATAATATGTGATCACAACGGCTTCACCCTTCATTTGATCGGCACGTTTACGCAAGTATTGCAGCAGTTTTTGATGTCCCAAATGCACGCCGTCGAACGTTCCCATGCTGACCACGGGATAGGAAAAATGGCAATTTTGTTTATGGAAAAAACTCATATGAAAACCATCGTCGGCTGCAAAATATGAGCGGAGATTTGTCCGAATCCCAAAAATATTCCCGTTTCGGATAAAACCATAACTTCCGATATTTCTTCCGGTTCCACCATAAATTGTCTGCCGTGTTTAAAATCTGTAATATCATTAATTTTGATTCTGGGAAAATCAGGCATAATTGCTTCCGCCGGCAGCAGATAATCCTGCCAGTTCGCTTCCGTCAGTTCATCCAGTTTCACAGCATTAGTCACTTTCTGATCACCGATCGCTGTACGACGCAATTCGATGGTGGTACCGATCGTTCCCAGCATTTCGGCGATGGTTTCCGATAAACTGCGGATATAAGTGCCTTTACTAACGAGAGCACGGTACGAAAGCAGCGGATGAGTATATTTTATGATCTCGAACTCATGAATTCGTATGGGACGCGGTTCCAAGGAAAAATCCTCTTGCTGACGAGCCAATTCGTAAGCACGTTTACCAGCGATTTTGATCGCAGAAAATTTTGGGGGAATTTGAGAGGTAATCTTCAAAACTTGTGAAATTAGTTCCGGCAAAGCTTGAGCATCTATCTCATCAGTTTTTTCCTGTTCGATCACTTCACCTTCAGTATCGCCGGTAGCGGTTTTTACACCCATTTTCATGGTAACAAGATATTCTTTTTGTTGAGCGGAAAGTCGTTCTGCCAGGCGGGTAGTTTTTTCAGGAAGAATGGTGAGAAGTCCGCTGGCAAAAGGATCGAGGGTGCCGGTATGACCGAATTTTCGGATGCCGGTAAGACGCCGAAGCTGTCGAATCACATCGAAAGAAGAGATTCCGACCGGCTTGTCGATCAGCAGGATGCCGCAAGAATTCATGCTATACCTTTTATTTATAGTTGGTTACGAATATCTGCAAGTAGTTGCTTTTGAATCTCTTCCAGAGAACCTTTGATCTCGCAGCCGGATGCTTTCAGATGCCCGCCGCCACCGTATTTTACTGCGATTTTGTTCACGTCGATCACGTTGGAACGCAAACTCAGGCGGAAACGATTGTGATACACTTCCTGAAAACTGATCACCACTTTCACATTTTTCACGCCTTTTACCCAGCGAGTCAGTTTGGAAATTTCTTTGTGCAGAAGATCGTAACGTTCCAGCATTGTCTCGGTGGCTACAATGAAAAGAATGGCATCAGCGTCGAACGTTTGGATGTTAGCCAGGGCTTCACCCACGAATCTCATCTCGTTTACAGGTTTACTTAACAGAAAATCTTCGGTTATTTTGCCGGGGACAATGTCGTATTTCATCAATTTTGAACACGTTACAAAAGTATTGGTGTCGGTGTTCATATTGATAAAATTATCCGTGTCGTTAACGATGGTCGTGTAGATGGCTGCGGCGATATAATCGGCAGAAGTTTTGGGGAAGGTGGTAATTTCTTCTTCAAACATCGAAAAAAGAATAGAGCCGGCGGAAACCGTGTCGGCGTCGATAAAGACATGAGCATCAGGTATAAGTTCTTGTTGTATATGATGATCGATAACAAAAATCTCTTTAGCAGTTCGCAGAAGCGGAATGCATTTTCCCAACCGCTCTTCTTCATGGCAATCCAGAACGATCAGCAGATCGAACAGCATCGTATCGCGAAAGATTTTAATGCGCTCGGAACCTTCCAGAAAATCATAATTTTCCGGCACATCTTTTTCGACGACGATCTGCGCAGAATAGTGCAAATTGGCAATTATTTCCTGCAAAGCCAAAGCGGCACAAAGCCCGTCGCCATCGGGATTTTTATGGGTAAGAATACAGATGGATCGATATTTGGGAAGAGCTTTCAGCAGCTTTTCTTTAAGGGATTGCAACTCAGCTTTCATGAGCAGATTCATCCTCTTCCTGATGAATTTTCTGAAATATCTCGTCCATTTTACGAGCCTTTTCTTCCAACTCGTCGAATTCAAAGATCAATTCGGGCACGATGCGCATAAAATTGGCAGCAGCTATCTCACGCTTTATAAAACCTTTGCTTCGTTCCAAAGCTGCCATAACTTTGGGAATATTTTTATCCAGACTGGAAAAAAAGACTTTGGCATAAGAAAAATCATTCGATAATTTTACAGCGCTGAGATTCACCATTTGCAGGTCTTTGTCCCGCACTTTGAAGGTGAGAACGTTGCTGATGAGTTTAAATAGCTCACTCTCCAGCCTTTGGATTCTGATGCGTGCCAAATTCACTCCCTTTATCTAACTTGTTAGCAGATTATAGTTTACGAGCCACTTCCTCGATCACGTAATTTTCTATGATATCGCCTTCTTTGATATCATGGAAATCTTCGATCCCGATACCGCATTCGCTGCCGGCTTTCACTTCTTTCACTTCTTCGGAATAATGTTTGAGCGAAGAGAGTTTGCCCTGATGGATCATAATATCGTTGCGATACAGCCGCACCAATCCGCTGTTCGTAATAGCACCTTTTTCCACGGCACAACCGGCGATAACGCCGATTTTCTTGATGCGAAATGCCTGACGCACGATGGCGGTTCCAAGATATTTTTCC
>DAISYT010000042.1:0-11107 GCA_036825175.1 Candidatus Cloacimonadota bacterium | reverse complement strand
ATGCTATTCGTGAAGGCGGTCATACCATCGGCGCCGGCGTCGTTGGTAATATCGTGGAATAAACCCGGAGGCAATAGTGAATAAAAACGAAAATAAAATCAGGATCAAATTGAAAGCCTACGACTTTCGTTTATTAGATAAATCTGTGGCAGAGATCGTGAAAAACACCAAAAATACCGGCGCTAAAATCGTCGGACCGATTCCTCTTCCCACAGACCGATCCGTTTATACCGTAATTAAATCCCCACACGTAAATAAGAAATCTCAAGAACAATTCGAGATGAAAGTTCATAAACGTCTGATCGACATTGTAAATCCTACACCTCAGACTACCGGCGCACTCAAGAAACTCAGCCTGCCTGCCGGTGTTCATGTCGAGATTAAGGCGTAAGGAGCTGGCAATGATAGGTTTAATAGGAAAGAAAATTGGAATGACCCAGGTTTTTAACAGTAATGGCGAAGTCATCCCCGTTACGGTTATTAAAGCCGGTCCCTGTCGGGTTGTCGATCGTAAAACCAAGGATAAAGACGGTTATGATGCTGTTCAATTAGGATTTGAAGAAGTAGATGAAAAGAAAGTTTCCAAACCGGTTTTAGGTCATTTGAAAAAACATAACAGCCCCGCCTTTAAATATCTGAGAGAGTTCCGTCTGAAAGTTTATAAAGATATCGAAGAAGGCGAAATGCTCGACGTAAGCATGTTCACCGAAAATGAAATTTTGCAGATCAGCGGCACTTCCAAAGGAAAAGGATTTCAGGGAGTGATGAAAAGACATGGATTCCATGGCTTCAAAGTTTCTCACGGTGTGCACGAATCTTTCAGAGGGCCCGGTTCCATCGGACAATGTGCCACTCCGGGACGTGTTTATAAAGGTAAAAGATTACCCGGTCATAAAGGCGTGGAAAAAGTATCCGTTTTGAACTGCAAGGTCATCAAAGTAGATGTGGAAAAAAATCTCGTTCTTGTGAAAGGTGCAGTTCCCGGACACAGAAATGGAATTCTTCGTTTACGAAAAGAATTGTAATTGGGAGTGACTAAATGTTAGAAGTAAATAAATATTCCATGCAGGGCGAAGAAACCGGAAAGATAGCTCTTCCCGCTTCTTTGTTTGCTGCTGAAGCTAAAAATCCCTCCGCGCTGCTTTATGAAGTCATCAATATGTATCTCAGAAATCAGCGTCAGGGAAATGCAAATGTACAAACCCGTTCCGAAGCTCAGGGTAGCGGAAAGAAATTGTTCCGTCAGAAAGGTACCGGTAATGCCCGTCCGGGTAATCTGCGTACTCCTGTGCGTGTGGGCGGTGGTCGTGCTTTTGGTCCCAAAACCAAAGATTGGTATCGACCCATTCCAAAGAAAAAGAAAAGACTGGCTCTGAAACTGGCTCTTACCGAACGAGCCAAAGCCAATCAGGTGATCGTGGTGGAATCCCTGGATTTTGAAAAACCCAATACTAAAATCGCGAAAGAACTTCTGCAGAAAATCACTCCTGCCAGAAGCAAAAAACTCATCCTGATCGACAATAGCGACAGTAAAGTGATCAAATCGTTCAGCAATCTGCCGTATGTAAATATGGACAGAGCCGACGCTACTTTTGCTTATGAAGTATTGAAATGTAATTGTCTGGTCATCACCGAAAAAGCTTTGAAAAAAATGGAGGAGGTATTTACAAAATGAAACAAGCAAGAGAAATAATCATTGCTCCGCTCATTACGGAAAAATCTTCCTCACTGCAGAATCAAAATAACAGCTATACTTTCAAAGTAAGTATCAATGCCAATAAAATCGAAATCCGTCAGGCAATCGAAAAGATTTTCAACGTGCATGTGCTGGATGTAAACACCATTCGTCAGTTTGGAAAAGTGAAGAGAATGGGAAGATTCAGCGGTAAACGAGCCGACTGGAAAAAAGCCGTCGTCAAATTGAAAGAAGGTGATTCCATCAAGGAATTCGATGCATAAGGGAGAATGAAATGGGAATCAAAAAATATAAACCAGTAACCTCGACAATGAGATTTAAAACCGGTTATACTTTCGAGGAAATCACCACCGATAAACCGGAAAAATCTTTGTTGGAACCCCGCCATCAAAAAGCGGGACGTAATCATAACGGACGTATCACCTGTCGTCATCGCGGCGGCGGTCATAAAAGACATTATCGCCTTATCGATTTCAAAAGAAACAAATATGACATTCCGGCTCGCGTAGCTACCATCGAATACGATCCGAACCGCAGCGCCAGAATCGCTTTGTTGTATTATGCAGACGGCGAAAAAAGATACATTCTGGCTCCGATTGGCATGAAAGTCGATGACAAGATCATGTCTGGTCCCACTGCCGATATCAGAGTTGGAAATGCTCTTCCCATGGAAAATATTCCGCTGGGAACAGTTGTTCACAATATCGAATTCAAAAAAGGCAAAGGCGGTCAGATTGCCCGCAGTGCCGGCACTTATGGTCAGCTTATAGCCAAGGAAGGCGATTATATTCACGTGCGTATGCCTTCCGGTGATGTACATATTTTGCGTAAAGAATGTTATGCCACCATCGGTCAGGTGGGAAATACCGAACATAATTCACTGGTAATCGGAAAAGCTGGTAGAAAAAGATGGATGGGAATCCGTCCTACCGTCCGCGGCGTTGCCATGAATCCTGTCGATCATCCCATGGGCGGTGGAGAAGGTAAAACATCCGGCGGTGGTCATCCCGTATCTCCCTGGGGCGTTTTAGCCAAAGGTGGAAAGACCCGTAAATCACGCAAATATTCTGACAAATACATCATCAAATCTAAAAAGAAGAGGTAAGGAATAATTATGGCTCGTTCAATTAAAAAAGGACCTTTTGTGGATTCTCATCTGGAAAAGAAAGTAGATGCTCTCAACGCCGAAAGCAAAAAACAGGTCATCAAAACCTGGTCCAGAAGATCGACAATATTACCAAAATTCGTTGAACATACCTTTGCCGTCCACAACGGACGTAAATTCGTACCCGTTTATGTAACGGAAAATATGGTAGGTCACAAGTTGGGAGAATTTTCTCCAACGAGAACATTCCGTGGTCACAAGATGAAATAAGGCTGCACGAAGCCCGTGACCAAATGAAATAAATAAATAGATAAATAGTAAAGGGAGCTTAAGTAATGGAAGCAGTAGCAAGAGTTCGGAACCTGAGAGGCTCGGCCCGAAAGGCAAGACTAGTTCTTGATCTGATCCGCGGCAAAATGGTGCCCGAAGCCCAAAAAATATTGCTTTTCTCAAAGAAAAGAGTAGCATCCGATGTTGCAAAACTCCTTGATTCTGCAATAGCAAACGCTACAATGAAAGAAGGCAAAACAGACATCGACAACATGTATGTCGGCAGAGTTTTCGCCGATGACGGTCCCATCATGAAAAGACACAGACATCGTGCTCAGGGACGCGCCACAGTCATCCGCAAACGTACCTGCCACATCACATTGGAAATTTTGGATAAAAAACAGGAGGAAAACCTTGGGACAAAAAGTTAATCCTATCGGCTATAGAATTGGCATAAACAAGAGCTGTGATTCCACTTGGTTCGCCACCAAAGAAGATTACATTAATAATCTGCACGAAGACCTGAAAATCAAAAAATATGTGAACAACAGATTGAAAGATGCGATGGTCGCCAAGGTAACGATCGAAAGAAAAACCAAATCGGTGACTGTGGACATCCACACTGCCAGACCCGGTCAGGTGATCGGGCGTAAAGGTGCCGAAATCGAAAAACTCCGTAACGAGCTGACGGTTTTGGTAAATAAAGGCAGAAATAATGATGTGAACGTATTCGTAAACATTCAGGAAATTAAAAATCCCTGGGGCGATGCGGTTTTAGTGGGACAGGAAATCGGAGCACAGTTATTACGCCGAACCTCCTTCCGCAGAGCTATGAAATTTGCGATCCGTAACGCCATGAGAAACGGTGCACAAGGAATCAAGGTGCAGTGTTCCGGTCGTTTGGGTGGTGCAGAAATGGCTCGCACCGAAAGATATCAGGAAGGCAGAACACCTTTGCATACTCTGCGCGCCGATATCGATTATGCACTTACTGTGGTTACGACCACCTACGGTACTATCGGTATCAAGGTGTGGATTTACAAAGGTGATATCCTTAATTAAGGGAGATATTCATGTTAGCACCAAAGAAAGTAAAATATAGAAAAATGCAGAAGGGCCGCCGTCGTGGTCTGGCTTATCGCGGTAGTGAAATCAGTTTCGGTGATTATGGCATCATCGCTTTGGAAACCGGCTGGGTCACCAGTCGTCAAATCGAGTCGGCACGTGTGGCTATCACTCGTCATATGAAGAGAAGTGGTAAACTCTGGATCAGAATTTTTCCGGATAAACCGATCACTTCCAAACCGGCAGAAACTCGTATGGGTAAAGGAAAAGGCGCTCCCGAATATTGGGTGGCAGTTGTAAAACCGGGTCGTATCATGTTTGAATTTGAAGGCGTCGATCTGACCGAGGCAAAAGAAGCTGCCCGTCTTGCCAGTCATAAATTACCCATCAAATCAAAAATCATTTTGAGAGAAGGGGTTGAACAATGAAAATGAAAGATATTCGGGAATTAACCAAAGACGAATTGCAACAGAAGCTTATCGACCTCAAAGAAGAACTCTTTAATCTCAGATTCCAGCAATCTACCAATCGCCTGGAAAATCCCATGCGGATCAGACAGGTGAAAAGAGACGTTGCCCGAATTAAAACTTTGTTAACGGAGTTAGATAGAGGTAATAATGCCAAATAGAAAATTAACCAAAACAGGCGTGGTCGTCAGCGATAAAATGGATAAAACGATTGTCGTTCGTGTGGAACGTCAATACAAACATCCTCTTTATAAGAAAATAGTAAGACGACATAAAAAGTTCAAAGCACATGATGAGAATAACGAATGTAAAATTGGCGATGTGGTAATGATCAGTGAACATCGTCCGCTCAGCCGTGACAAGAAATGGATTCTCACCAAAATAATCGAAAGAAGTAAATAAGGAGTCTGAAATGATACAAGCTCAGACAAATTTAACCGTTGCAGATAATTCCGGTGCCAAAAAAGCACAGTGTATCAAAGTATTGGGTGGCACAGGCAGTCGTTACGCCAGCCTGGGAGATATCATCGTCGTTGCCATCAAATCTGCCGTTCCCAATAGCAAAATAAAAAAAGGTGCCGTGGAAAAAGCTGTTATCGTTCGTACTCATAAAGAAGTAAAAAGAGTCGATGGAAGTTATATCAGATTTCAGGACAACGCTGCCGTGATAATCGACGATAAAATGGAACCCAAAGCAACCCGTATCTTCGGACCGGTTGCCCGCGAGCTAAGAGAGCAGGGATTCATGAAAATCGTTTCACTTGCACCGGAAGTTCTTTAGGAGTCCGTCATGTTGAAAAAAATAGATAAAAAAGTTGGCAATAAAATGAGAATCAAGAAAGGTGATACCGTCGTGGTTCTCTCCGGCAAATACAAAGGTGTGAAAGGTAAAGTATTGAAAGCTTTCCCCAAAACGGAACGCGTGATCGTGGAAAAAGTGAATTTCGTGAAAAAACATACCAGACCCACTCAGCAGAATCCGCAGGGTGGAATTGTGGAACGCGAAGGTTCTATCCATGTTTCCAACGTGAAGCTTTTTAACGATAAGATCGGACAGGTTACCAAAGCCGTTTATAAAGTGGTGGGTGACAGCCGTATCCGCACCTGTAAAAAGACCGGCGACGAAATTTAGAGGAGTAGGGAATGAATAGATTACAGGAAAAATATATAAGCGAAGTTGTTCCCGCATTGGAAAAGCAATTTGAATTTAAGAACATTCATTGCGTTCCCAAATTAGTGAAAATATCCATCAATATGGGTGTCGGCGTTGCTACGCAGAACAAAGCGATCCTGGATAATGCCGTCAAAGACCTTACTATGATCACGGGAAGAAAACCGATCATTACCAAAGCCAAGAAATCCATCTCCAATTTCAAACTGAGATTGGGAATGCCGATCGGCTGCAAAGTTACTTTACGTGGCGAGATCATGTATGAATTTTTGGACAGATTAATCAGCATCGTACTTCCCCGTGTGCGTGACTTCCGGGGAGTTCCTGCCAAATCGTTCGATGGTCGCGGAAATTATACCCTGGGTATCAAAGAACAAACCGTGTTCCCGGAAATCGAATTCGACAAAGTCGATGCCGTTCGCGGTATGGATATTACCATTGTAACCACAGCCAAGACTGACGAAGAAGGCAGAGAACTGCTGCGCAGTCTGGGAATGCCATTTAAGAAATAATTAAATAAAGGAGTCAATTTGGCTAAGAAAGCATGGATTGAAAAGTTGAAAAGAACACCCAAGTTTTCTACGAGAAAATACTCCCGCTGTAAAATTTGCGGGCGTTCCAGAGGGTACATGAGAGACTTTGGCATGTGCCGTATTTGTTTCAGAAAATTAGCTGGCGAGGGTCAAATTCCCGGCGTGAAAAAAGCCAGCTGGTAAAGAAGGAGAAAAAATGAGTTTAACAGATCCGATCGCTGATGCTATTACTAAGATCAGGAACGCATATCGGGCCGATCACAAATCGGTTACTGTAAATCACAGTAACGTGAACGAAGCGATTGTAAGAATCCTGGCGCAGGAAAACTATATCAATAGTTATGAGCTTGTGGAACGCGATCCTGCCAAAAAAATAGAGCGAAAGAAAATCTTCATTAATTTACGTTACACCAACAACGGCGACGCCGTGTTGAGAGGAATCGAACGCATCAGTAAGCCCGGTCTGCGGGTTTATGTGAATGCCAGAAATATTCCGTCTGTTTATAACAACACCGGCTGTGCCATCCTTTCCACAAATAAAGGTGTAATGGTGGACAGAGATGCCCGCAACCTCAATCTTGGCGGCGAATATCTCTGTAAAGTTTGGTAAGGGAGGAATACGAAATGTCAAGAGTAGGAAGAACTCCTGTAAAATTACCAAAGGATGTAAAATTTAACCTGAAAGATGGTGTGGTTACCATCTCTGGGAAATTAGGCGAACTCAGCTACACTTTGCAACCCGGCATCATGGTGGAAGAAAATGACGGTGAACTGAAAGTAACCAGAGATAATGACTCCAGACCGGTAAGAGCTTTGCATGGTCTTACCCGTGCCCTGCTGAATAATATGGTCATCGGAGTTACCAATGGATTCGTGAAAGAACTGCAAATCATCGGAACAGGCTATACGGCAGAACGTATAGGTCCGTGGTTGCGTCTTAGTGTCGGCTATTCGCATGACATTTTGATGGAAGTTCCTCAGGATCTGGTGGTGGAAGCTGTTTTGATTCCGCGCCGTGATCAAGGCTCTTTAGGTGTACAAGCCGAAATCAAAGTGACAGGGATCAACAAGGAAGATGTCGGTAAATTTGCTGCCGAGATCAAACGTTGCCGTCCGCCACTCAATTATGCTACTGGAAAAGGTATCCGCTACAAGGGTGAATATGTTCGCATTAAACCCGGAAAAGCCGGCGCCTCATCATAGGGATAGGGAGACATTATGGATAAATCTAGTGCAACTTATAAAAGAAATGAAGCTCGTCAGAGAAGAAGAAAAGCGATTCAGAAGAAGCTGTTTGGAACTACCGAACGTCCGCGTTTGGTAGTGTACAGAAGTCTCAGCCATATTCAGGCTCAGATCGTTAACGATGAAAACGGAATTACTTTGGTAGCTTATTCCACTTACTCGAAAGACGGCAAAATTGATAGATCAAAAAAGAAAACCGAACAAAGTTTCGAAGTCGGCAAAGTATTGGGCGAAATGGCTAAAGCTAAAGGCATCACAAAAGTGTGCTTCGATCGTGGCGGATATCTCTACCATGGTCGGGTCAAAGCATTGGCAGATGGCGCTCGTAAAGCCGGTTTGGAATTTTAGGAGGAACTTTGGAAAAAAATAGAAATAATAAACCTGCAAACAATGAACCACTCTTTGAAGTGGAAAAAATAGTTGCAACCAATCGTGTAGCCAAAGTTGTAAAGGGCGGTAGAAACTTCAGTTTCAATGCTACCGTCGTGGTTGGCGATAAAAACGGTAAAGTGGGCGTAGGCATCGGTAAAGCCAATGAAATCGTCGATGCAATCCGTAAAGCAAAAGATAAGGCATCCAGAAACCTGTTCCTGGTTCCCATCGTGAACGGAACTATCCCGCATGAAATCGTGGGTCGTTTTGGTGCCAGCAAAATCATGCTTCGTCCGGCTTCTGCCGGTACCGGTGTTATCGCCGGCGGTCCGGCTCGTGCTATTCTGGAAGCAGCCGGAATCCAAAATATCCTGACCAAATCTCTTGGCTCCAACACTCCTTCCAACGTTGTGAAAGCGACCATGGTTGGTTTAAAAAGCCTCAGAACTATTTCCCAGGTTGCTCAACTGCGCGGCAAAACCGTTGCCGAACTTACCGGAAAAAAAGAGCAGCCCCAAACAACCGGGGAGGAACTTAAATGAGATTGAAAGTTACGCAAATTCACAGCACGATCGGACGAAAAGAAGATCAAAAAAGAACAGCCGTCGCTTTGGGACTTGGCAGAATCGGCAAGGTCAGAGTGCATGAAGATAATCCCGTTATTCGCGGCATGATTAACAAGATTACCCATCTTCTGAAGGTGGAAGAAGTGGATTTACCTCTGGGTAAACTTGCTTCCCAAAAAAGATCGGGAGTTAAACCGACCGGTAAAAAAATTGCGAAACCCGTCGCAGAAACCGTGGCAAAAGAAGATGGAACCAAAGCTGTTGAAGAAAAATCTGAGGTAAAGAAAAAAGCATCTCAGAAAACCGTCGCAAAGAAAAAACCTGCTGCCGTCCAAAAACCGGTTGCAAAAAAAGTGACTGAAGATACCAAAGAAACATCTTCGGAAACGAAGTAGCAGGAGAAGGAGAGACAATGGAACTTCATAAAATTGAACGTCCTCAAATTACAAAAAACAAAAAGCGTTTGGGAAAAGGACATGGTTCCGGTACGGGAAAAACAGCCGGTCGCGGACATAAAGGACAAAAAGCCCGATCCGGCAGCAGCATTCCAGCCTATTTTGAAGGCGGGCAGATGCCCCTGCACAGACGTCTTCCCAAACGAGGATTCACCAATATCTTCAAGAAACAGTTCAGAATCGTAAATCTGGATATTCTGCAGAAATTGGATGAAGTGGAATTTGATATTGAAAAAATGGAAAAACTGAATCTCATCAGGATTACCAGAGCTAACGAAAAAGCTCCGGTAAAAATCCTGGCTAACGGTGCCGAAGAATTCAACAAGAAAATAGTGGTGAAAGCTAATGCTTTTTCCAAAACAGCCAAAGCAATGATCGAGAAAGCAGGTGGTACGGCGGAGGTAATCTAAAGTGTTAAAAAGCATATCCAATATATTCAAGATCCCCGACCTGAAAAAGAAAATTCTCTATACAGCATTAATCCTGATTCTGTACAGACTGGGAAGCTTCATTCCCGTCCCCGGCATCAATGCTTCTGCTTTAGAGCAATTTCTGGGAGCTGGTAGCAAAACCGGCGGCAATCTCTTTGGAATGTTCGACCTCTTCGTGGGTGGAAACCTGGGACGTGCATCCGTTTTTGCACTTGGAATTATGCCATATATCACAACCTCGATCGTTATCCAACTTTTAGGTGGAGTAATTCCCTTCTTTGAAAGATTGAAAAAAGAAGGTGCCGA
Source organism: Candidatus Cloacimonadota bacterium (assembly GCA_036825175.1). Lineage (GTDB taxonomy): Bacteria > Cloacimonadota > Cloacimonadia > Cloacimonadales > TCS61 > B137-G9. The sequence continues at coordinate 1,425 of DAISYT010000042.1, read as the reverse complement.
AGGTCAAAAGAAAATAGCTCAATATACCAGATACGGAACCGTGTTTATTTCTGCTTTCAACGCCATCGGAATCAGTGTATTCCTGCAGTCCGGCGTGGAAGGTGCTGTCCCGCATCCCGGTCCCCTGTTCCTCTTTACCAGCGTTATTACTCTCGTTACCGGCGTGATGCTTATCATGTGGCTGGGTGAACAAATCACCGAGCATGGTATCGGAAACGGTATTTCATTGATTATTTTTGCCGGTATCATTGCACGTTATCCGCAGGGATTCATTCAAATGTTTGCCATGGTAAAAACCGGAGCAATGTCGATCTTTATGGCAGTGCTGGTTTTATTGGTTATGGTCTTTGTAACAGCAGCCGTTGTATTGGTGACCGAAGGTGTGCGTAAAATACCGGTTCAGTATGCCAAACGCATCGTCGGTAGAAAAGTGTATGGCGGTCAGAGTACACATATTCCTCTGAAAGTGAATACTGCCGGTGTCATTCCCATCATCTTTGCTCAGGCAATTTTGATGTTCCCGCAGACCATTGCCACTTTCTTCAAGGATAGTGATTTCATGAACTTTGTCGTGCAGTTACTTACTCCCGGCGCCTGGCTTTACACGGTTCTTTATGTGTTACTGATTGTTTTCTTTGCTTATTTCTATACAGCTATGGTGATGAACCCGATCGAAATGGCAGAGAATATGAAAAAATACGGAGGATTCATTCCTGGTCGTAAACCCGGAAAACGTACCTCCGATTATATAAACGGCGTTCTGGTTCGCATCACTTTACCCGGAGCATTGTTCTTCTCATTCGTCGCAGTGCTTCCCGAATTCATGTCCAGTTGGGCAAATCTGCCGTTCTATTTCGGCGGTACCGGTCTCATCATTATCGTTGGTGTGGCTCTGGATACCCTGCAGCAGATCGAATCTCATCTGGTGATGCGTCACTACGAAGGCTTTATGAAAAAAGGCAGACTGCGTTCACGACGCGGCTAATGTTCATTTGAATAATATAGAGTGAAAAGATTAGCAAAATGATTACGATCAAAAACGAACATGAATTACAAAAAATGCGGGAAGCAAACCGTATCGTCGGATTACTTCTGCATAAATTGGGAAGCATGGTCAAACCGGGCGTCAGCACCATGGAACTGGAGCGATTTGCCGATCACCTGATCAGAACGGAAGGCGGTACGCCGGCTTTCAAAGGTTATCAGGTTCCCGGCTTACCACCATTTCCGGGTGCGATCTGTACTTCGGTGAATGCCGGTATCGTTCACGGGATCCCTTCCAAACTGCAAATCTTGCAGGAAGGCGATATCATCGGTGTGGATGTGGGCGTTCAAAAAGACGGCTTCTACGGCGATGCTGCCCGCACGTATGCGGTGGGAAGTATATCACCGGAAGCAGAAAAACTGCTCGAAGTTACCCGGGAA
>DAISYT010000041.1:0-11151 GCA_036825175.1 Candidatus Cloacimonadota bacterium | reverse complement strand
ATATATAATTTGCAAGGCATCGTTAGCTTCGCCGTTCTGTACTCCGATGGTAGCAGAATCGGTATCACCCGTCATTTCCCGGTATTGGAAGATAATATCGCCATTGGTATAGAGCATAATCTCGAAATCGTAAACTCCCGTGTAATTTCCGCTGGTATGCGGTACATCGTTAAACCAAACGATCAGGCTGTCGGTAGTGCTGTAATAGGAAACACTGCCGCTGGAAAGCGGATCGAGATCATCCCAGAAAGGAATAATACCGGGTTTGGGAGCCCAGGGATGAGGCAGAGACAAGTTGTTGGAATACTCGGAGTCTTCGCCGAAACCAATCCAGCCATTAGGACTGATTCTGAACTCGGAATAATAATCGCCGTAGAAATAGAAATTGAAGCCGATGGGCATCAGCTCGGTTGCTGTATTTTCGCCGGGGAAGGTAACTTCTGTTGCCAATCCGCTGATGTCACGCCAATTATACTGAGGTCCGTTTGCTTCGTCGCTATCGAACCACTGATAACCGAAATTATCCGGTCCGCCATGACCACGACTGTTATCGCTGCCGTATCCGACATAACTTTTTTCCAAAGAATAGATCAGATTAGCTTCTCCGCTATTGGTGATCTGCAATGTTTGAGAATCGTTGCTGCCGGGATACAACACGAAATCCATACTGGTCTGATTCAGCCCGATAATCGGTGGAGCTTGAGCGCTTCCGCCGGTAGTGGTAAATTTGATGGCAAGTTCGTTTGCCAAAGGAGCGGCTGCCAGCGGATATGTATTATTGTAAGTATATTCCAAACCGCGTAAACCGGTATGGTCTTCCAGTCCCACGCTGGAATACTGTCCGTGTTGAATGGAATAACCGCTATAACTTCCCGCACTTGTGTTGTGTACGGTTTTATATTGGAATACGATCTCGGCATCACCGGAAGTGGTGTGATAGGCTTCGGGATTGTAAATAATGACTTCAAAGGTCTGTTCGGAAAGGTCAAAATCGGAATGAACTCGGCTCCATTCCACGATAAAAGCCTGCCTCAAAGTATCATAAAAATAACAAACATGTCCCGTGCCGACAATCAGGTCATCCCAGAAAGGAGCGATCATGGGAGAAGGTCCCTGAGGAGCCGGAAGTTGTGTATTCATAAATGAAGCCTGCTCCGAGCCACCCGGAGCGATCCAACCGTTGGAACAGACAGAAATCATATCATAATTCATTCCATAAAAATTGAAGTTGAAAGGAACATCCACATCCTCCACATCTCCCGTATCTCCCGGATCGACGAGAGCAATCACAGTTCCGCTTCCCCCGTAGCTCGGATCGATTTCGATCCAATCGTAAATCGGAGCCTGTTCATAAATATCATCTGTGCTGTCATAAGCATAATATCCGTATGAATCCGGTCCCAGAGGATCGTTGGAAGTAACCGTGCCGACATCGATCAAAAATGTCACGGTCTGCTCAAAACCAGCGGCATTCGTCAGCAAAATACTGAACGGAATCTGGGCGCCGGAAATAGCATGAGAATTCAAACCGACTTCAAATCTGTCGTCATCATTATTGGCTTCTTCTCCGGGTTGGATGTCGCCGAAAACAGCCGTACTGTCGATCAACGTAATATATGCATGTTCGCAGGAAAGCAATCCTTCCATTCCTGGAGCCGTGATGGAACCAGTGTTGAACAGCGTTACGATTACCTGAACACTGTCGCCGGGATCGAGAATCCCGTTTGTATCCGCCACTTCATAAGCACTTACGTATAAATTTGCTCCGGCAACCGGCAGAAAGAGATGATCCTGCCATTGTGAACCGTTTCCATCTTCGATCAACATATCGAATTGAAGCTCGGTTCCACCCAGAGTATTCGGAGCCACGGTAAAATCAAAATCATCGTCGGAATAAACCACACTGCCACTGGCGATCGAGCCATAAGTTTCCGCATCATCCGTAATGGTTACGTATTCCGAGGCACTGCTGAGAGTTGCCGTAACAGCATCGATGGTTTGCGTTCCAAAATTCTGCAAACCTACGTTCAATTCGATCGTTTCTCCGGGATTGATCGTACCATCGCCATTTCCAGCCGAAGTTCCGTTGTTATCGTCGTCTAAGGTATATGCGGCGATATTGGCAAAACCGTCAGATTCTACAATTTCAAAACTGCCTAAATGCGGGATATAATTATGACAGGTTACGGTGAGACCAACCGTTCCGGTGGCAGATGTATCCATTGTCAGATAAACATTTCCATGCATATCGGTGTAACCACGTTCAAAAATCTGATCGTCCTTCAAAGCGCAAACCCAGGCATTTTCCACGGGAATACCTGCGTCATCGTAAACCGATACCAGTAGATAATTCGTTCCCACATTCACTTCCTGATCATAATCTACAATCAGGGGCGTGGGAAGATCCGTCCAGAGTTGTATTCCCGGATCGCCCATCAAGGTATTCCAATGACTGAACATGGTCACGCGGTTATTGGGGTTATCAGGGAAAGAATTGTATAGATGCAGCTTTCCGCGTACCACAGCTCCACCCGGATTATAAATTTGATCGGCAAAAATACCGTAATAAATTCCGGCATCGACACAATTATTGAAAGTGGTATGAGTACCGCTGGTTGCCGTGCCTATCGCGGCAATGGCTCCATTACCGTTACTGGTGCTTCCCACCCTGATAAAAGCTTCCGAACGAGCCGGCGAAGAAGAGGCAAAACTTCCGGTGCTACAGGTAAGAAAGGCTGCAAATGGCAGCATGAATCCGTTCATCAGAGAATTGATTTCGGAAGTGGTAAAATTGCTCATCCCATAAAAACCACGATAATTAAAATAGAGAACACCGTTATTCAGACTGTTAACCATGTTGCTGCAGTAATTCCCGTTGTAATATTGATCGCAAACAATATTGGGTGCATGATAATCGATCATTTCCTTGATAAACTGCTTCGTATAAACGACCGACCATTCGGAAGAACTGGGATCGCCCACCATGACGCCGCGATGATACCAGTTCGTCACATTCATAAAGGGAGCACGCTCATAATGTAATACTTTGGAGGCATAAACCTGCAATTCATTAATCGTACTCACGGAAATTCTTCCCGTAATTATATCCGCCAGAATATCGTTCCCTTCCAGTTGCGAATAAGGATGATCACCTTCTCCACCATAGGAAGAAACCGTTTCATAATAAGTGGGAATCGCTATCGCACCGTTGGCATCACCTATAAAACAGACATATTCCGGTGGATTCTCCCAATTGTTATAAGCATTTTCGATATAATTTTTTATCTGGCTCGTACTGATTCCGGTTTCGGTAGTGGGAACCGCATGTACCTCATAGCCCATCTGTTCTTTCCAATCGGTAATATATTCCAGATTTTCCCGTAACTGGTTTACTTCCGGATAAATAAAAAGATAGCAGGGATCCTGGTAAACATCTTCGCGGTTAGCTGCGACTTCGTCGTAATTTTGTACAACCGCCTGGTAGATTTTTTCAAAACTGCGGGAAAGCTTTCTGTCGCTTGTTTTGGGATTGGTACAATTCAAATCGTTATCGGTACGGATCGCTAAATCCAGATTGGTGATAATGCGCAGGGAAGAGTCTTCCGGCTGATATTGGAAAGCATTGATCGTCACCGTAACCAGCCTGATATCGCGAAAGATTACCGGCTGACCGATCTCCACGATTTGTTCAGGAAAGCATTTGCTGCCACGATAAAATTTCTCATCGAGGTTGAATGTCTCATCGTAAGGCTCGCTTTCGCTGCGTAATTTTTGGGTAGGATATACCTGAATCCCGGCAATCACTTCTTCTGCCATCGAGGTTATTTCCAAACTGACGTTACCCACGTTCGGGATGGCATACATTCTGGTAAATCTGGGAAGATCGGGTTTTCCTTCATCCACGAATTTCCCTTCGTTCCAATAACTAATCTTTTGATAAACAGCTTCCCCGACGCTTACCTCTTCCAGCTCGTAACCATCCAGAGCAAAACTGATCTCAGTTTCTGCCAGACCGGTCGATCGGTGTTCAAACATCTCTCGGGTTTCGTTCTGCGGGATATCTACCCGATCCGCCATTAGCAGATTCAGGCTCAATACCGATAAAATCGTAATTATCCACTTCATTGCTCTCTTACCTCGTTACTTAATCAACAACATTTTTTTGATCTGTTTTTTCCCGGTGGTTGCAAATTTATAGAAATAAACACCACTTGAAACAGACTTGTTATGATCATCTTTTCCATCCCAGACCACCGTATAATTCTGTGGTTCATGGAAAGAGTTAACCAGAGATTTTACTTTTTCACCCTTTATATTATACACTATTATCGTTACGGGAGAGGCGGTACTGACGGAATAATGGATCGTCGTTTCTGGATTAAACGGATTGGGATAATTTTGTTTTACTTCTGTTATCTGGGGAATGTTATTATTATTGCCTACGCCTATTTGACCTTCACCACTCAGATTTATCAGCATGAGTGGACTGGAGATATCGTTGGAGTAAACATAAATCGTATCGGAGTATGTCGTTACCTCTTGTGGAACAAAGGTAATGAAGACCGAAATTTCTTCTTCCGGTTGCAGGGAAAGGCTGATTGCACTCAGCTCGAAGACTTCGCTCGAAATCGCCAAATTGCTCACAACAAGTAATTCCGTACCCAAATTGGAAATCACCAAAGTATCGACGGCTTCCTCTCCGATATCGATGACTCCAAAATCAAAATTCTGGCTGGAAAGACCGATCACCGGATAAACAGAATCTCCGTACAGATCGACTACTGTGGTACCATTGATCGGATCGTTGCTGGTAATGGTCATCTCGGCATCATAAATCGTGTTTTCTTCCGGGGTGAATGTAACTTGCACTTCCTGTGAATTACCGGATTCCACGCTGAAATTGGTGGTATCGACTGTAAATTCCGGCAAAGAAAGGCTGATATCGGAAACTTGCAAAGTCTGATTTCCCAGGTTGGAAACGATCAAAGTATCGGTAATCTGTTCACCGACCAAAACCGTTCCGAAATCGAAACCGGAGGTTGAAAGATGGATCAGCGGAAATTCCGAAGAAACAATCAAATCGATCGGAAGAATGGTAACCATAGCATCGGGATCGTTAGTAGCCAAAATCAGATCGCAGAGATATTCTCCTGTTTCCATTTCTTCCGAATTTACAGTAACTTCCACGTTGATCGTTTCACTCTGCGGCACCATACCGGCAGCAGGATTAACTTCAGCCCAATCGATAATCTGATAAATGCGAATCGCCAGTTCATTCTCGACATACGCACTGTTATAACAGATTTGCAAAGCATCGTCTGCATTGTCGTTTTGAATACCGATGGTGGCAGAATCGATATCGCCGCTCACCTCACGATATTGAAAAAGCATTTCCCCATCGGCATAAATGATCATTTCAAAATCGTACGTTCCATTATAACTTCCCACATAATGAATCACCTCGTCGAACCAAACGACGAGGCTATCGCTGGTACTGTAGTAATAAACGTTTCCGCCTTCCAAAGGATTCAGGTCGTCCCAGAAACCCATGATTGCAGGCCGGGGAGCGCTTGTATCAGGCAAACCGGTATTCGACCATTCGGTGTTGTCGTCGCCAAAACCGATCCAGCCGTTAGGATTGATGCGGAATTGTGAATATGAGGTACCGTAAAAATCGAAGTCGAATCCGATCGGCATGAGTGCTGTTCCTTCATCATTGTGTGTGAAGGTAACTTCGGTTCCCAAACCGGCAATATCCCGCCAGCTATAAACAGGTCCACCGATTTCATTGCTGTCGAGCCAGACGTGACCGTATTGATCCGGTCCGCCCTGATTGCGGGAATTATCCGGATTTTCGTAAACCTTGGAAAAATTATAAATGAGATTAGCTTCACCCAGATTGGTGATCTGAAATGTCTGCGTACCGGTGCTGTTGGGCTGGATGGCAAAATTGAAATTAGTCTGAGAAATCTGCATAACGGGTGGAGACTGAGCTGCACCGCCGGTCGTCGTGAATTTGATCGCCATTTGATTTTGCAAAGTCATGGCAGCCGTCGGATAGGTATTATTATAGGTATAACCAATCCCGATCCGGCTGCTTTGATCTTCTATTCCCACCGTGGCATATTGCCCGTGATCCATGCCGCTGCTGTAACTGCCGGCGCTGGTATTGCTGATAGTCTGATATTGAATAATAATCTCGGCATCGCCGGAAAAAGTGGAGTAAAAAGCGGGATCGCAAATCTGTACCTGGAAAGTTTCTTCCGAGCCGTTAAAATCTGAAACAAGATGCGACCATTCCACGATAAAAACATGCAGAGCGCTGTCGTAAAAATAACAGACATCACCGCTGGAAATTCTTAGGTCATCCCAGAAAGCAGCAATCATCGGATTCGGTCCGTGCGGTCCCGGAATGGCAGTATTCATAAAGGAAGCCTGCTCGGAACCACCGGGAGCAATCCAGCCGTTGGAACAGACGGTAATCATATCGTAATTATATCCATAAAAATTAAAACTGAAGGGAACAGGCACATCTGCTACATCGCCGTCATCACCGCCATCACTCAGATTCAAAACCGTACCGGAGCCACTGTAAGCAGGATTGATCTCGACCCAATTATAAACCGGAGCCAGATCGTAAGAAGTGTCATTACTATCATAAGCATAATAACCGTAAGCATCCGGTCCCAATGGATCGTGCACCGTTACCGTTCCCAAATCTATGATCAAATTTACGGTTTGTTCAAAACCGGTGTTATTTGTAAGCAGAAGTGTAAAATTCAATTGGGAGCCGTTAATGGCATGAATATCGGCACTGATTTCAAACCGATCTGCATTGTTATTGCCGCTGCTGCCGGCAGGAATGGTTGTAAAAGCACCGAGACTATCGATCAAAGTAATGTCTTCATGATCACAGAAAAGCTCTCCTTCTATGCCGGTAATATCGATCGTACCCGTATTGAAAAGTGTAACCGTCATTTCCACGGATTCGCCCGGCTCGAAAATACCGTTGGTATCATGAATGGTGTAATCGCTGGCATAAAGATTGGCACCATCCACCGGCAGGAAAAGATGATCCGTCCACGCATTCCCGCTATTGTCGGTAAGCTCGAAATCCAACTGAATATCCGTTCCGCCCAAAGTATTGTTTTCAACGGAAAAATCAAAGTCATCGGAACTGAAAACCGTGTTGCCGCTGCCTATGGAGCTATAAGTTTCTTCGTCGTCCGTAATCGTGATGTTCGTATTCGGAGAAGTCATTGTAGCTGTAACGTTGCTGGCGGCGCTTGTTCCAAAATTATGCATTCCCACGCTCAATTCGATGCTTTCACCCGGATTGATCGCCAGATCGCCGTTTCCGGCAGAAGTACCGTTGTTATCGTCATCGATGGTGTAACTGCCGATATTCACAAAAACGGGAGCAGAAACCATATCGATTTCATCGATCAACGGAATGTAATTGTGAGCGGTAATGGTAAGAGTAAGGGAGGAACAATTGTCGAAAATATTTGCCAGAAGGATGTGACCTTGCTCATCGGTAAAACCCTGCACAGCAGTAACATCGTCATCTGCCAGTGCGCAAACCCAGGCTTCGGCGATGGGTTCGTTGTCAGCGGTGAGCACCGTGCATTCCAGGTAATTCGAGCCAACATTCAGTTCATCGTCGTAAATGGCATTTATATTCTGAGGAACACCCGTCCAGAGATGAATGCTGGGATCGCCCATCAAGGTATTCCAATGCGAAAAGATATTTACCCGGTTGTTGGGATTGTTCGGGAAACTATTGAAAAGGTGTAACTTGCCTTTCACCACTGCCCCGCCGGGATTATAAATCTGATCGACAAACATACCGTAAAAAATTCCCAGATCGACACAGTTATTGAAAGCCGTGTGAGTTCCGGTGGTAGCAGTTCCAATGGCAGCAATAGCGCCTTTCTGGCTGGAAGTCGAACCGGAGCGGATGAAAGCCTCACTACGGCTGGTATCGTTGGCAAAACTGCCGGTACCGCAGGTAAGGAATACGGCAAACGGCAACATCAAATTGTTATTCAAGGAAGTGATCTGGCTATTGGTAAAACTACTCATGCCGTAATAGCCGCGGTAATTAAAATAGCTGACGCCCGTATTCAGCTCATTCACCATATTATTGGAAAAATTACTGGTGTAATATTCCGCACATACGATATTCGGAACGTGATATCCCATCATTTCTGCAATCGACTGTTTGGTAAATACGCAGGAAGGACCGGAAGAGTTGGGATCGCCGATCATCACGGCTCTGTCGTACCATGCCGTATTGTTCATAAAAGGAATTTTTTCATAATGCAGAATTTTCGAGACAATCACCTGAAATTCATTGATCGTTTCAAAAGACAATCTGCCCAGAATTACGTCAGCCAGAACATCGTTGCCTTCTAGTTGACTATAAGGCTGATCGCCTTCGCCATTGTAACCGGACCAGCTTTCAAAGTAGGTAGGAATGCTGTAACTTCCGCTGGCATCGCCCACCAGGGTAATAAATTCGGGTGGATTTTCCCACGTATCATAAGCATTCTGAATATAATTTTTGATGGAAGAAGTAGTCGAACCGGTGGTGGCAGTACTCGCCACGTGCACTTCATAACCCATCTGGATTTTCCAAGTAGTAAGATAATCCAAAACGGATAAAACGTCGGCGCTGTTGGGATAAATATAAAGCAAACACGGTGCCTGATAGACTTCCCGTGCATTTTCAACTAATTCATAATTATCAATCGAAGTGGAATATATTTGCTCGAATGAACGTGATATTCCAACATGATGACTTTTTTCGTTCACGCCGTGTTTCGCTTCGTCGCAGGAAATTTGCAGATCGAGGTTGGTGACAACCCGCAGCTCATTTTTTCCGGCATCGTAACGGAAAGCATTGATCGTAACAGGTACCAGCCTGACATCACGCATGATAACCGGATCGCCGATTTGTACCAGAGAAGCAGGGAAAGTCTGTGCACTGCCATAGAAATTCTGATCGATCATGAAATTTTGGGGTTGAAGCTGGCTTTCGGAATCGTTATCCTGTAAAGGGTAAACGCGACAACCTGCATAAACTTCTTCAGCAAAAGCGGAAATTTCAAATGAAACCGTACCTGCATCGGGAATAGCATACAAACGAGTAAAACAAGGTAAATCGGGTTTACCCGTTTCGTAAATCCGACCTTCGTTGAAATATGATAATTGCACATAATTTTCACCGTTTTCAGTGAACTGGTTCAGCTCAAATCCATCCAGTGCAAAGCTTATCTGAGTCAAAGCAAGATCAGAAGAAGTATGCTCAAACAGGTTAGTCCGAGAGGAGGACAGTTCGATCCATTCTGCATTTAGAAAAGCACAAACAACCAACAACATCAGGACTAATTTCGATTTCATATAATCCCCTTTTTTTTAATATTCTATAATTACAACACCCACGCGAGTGCTGGCAACTATGTAATCTCCTGCGAAAGCTGCTTTGTAGGTGTAACCGATTTTGTTGTCAGAAAGCCGTCCTGCCAATTCTGGTTCGGTCAGATCGGAAATATCATAAAGCATAACACCGCCACTGTGAGAAGACAGCAGCATAAAATTATCTTTCACGTCGATGGTATAAATAATTTCACCCACATCTTCCTGATGAATTTCCACTGGATGGACCGGATCGGTGATATCGAGAATCATAAAGCCTTCCTGTCGCAGGGCAACAAAGGCATAATTGTCAACGAGCTTTACATCGAGTGCTTCACCAATCGTGTCATAAGTTAAAAGTGTTTCTTCGGTAGCTAAATCGACAAAATGTAACCCGCTTTGTTCGGCAGCGATTACAGCAATCTCGTCATTGAAATCGAAACCACCCACCGAATTGGCAAAATCTACTGCTACTTCATTCGACCAGTTTTCGTCATAAGAGGCTATAGAAAAAGAGTTAGCGCTGGTCCAGGTAAATTGGGCATTATTATCACTGTTTTTACTGGTAACGATTTTTTGAACATCGGAGGTATTGGAAATATTTGATATCAGGAAAAGCGGATTTATCAAATCAGAAATATTAAAAACATCGAATCTGGCATGCTCGCCGTATCTATCGTATACGATCATCACATTCTTATCTGCCGAACCGGCTATCTTGCGGACATTTTCATAAAGTGTTCCGTCGTTCAGCGAGTCGATATGGCAATACATACTGCCGGAAACAAAATTGTAAATGGAGAAGCCGCATTGATCTTCCGCGATAAACAGAAGTTCATCCGAAACAGCAAAATCAAAAGCGTAACCTTCTGTTTCTATCGTATTATAAATTTTCAAAGCACTTTCGTTCTCGGCAGGATCATTGGGTTGTGCACAGCTAACTAATAAAAACATCATCAATAACATAAAACCAAACTTTTTCAATTTCATTCTATTCCTCACATTTATTCATCTTTTTTTTATTCTTAGTTTTAAGCATTTTTTATTCCAGACCATTTTGGCAGAATACAAAAAATGAGTAAACAACGGCTTTTCCAAAAAAAGAGCCTTCCGAATTTTAAAAATCAGGAAGGCTCCGATTTGGGAATATGCAAATTTAATTATTTGAGCATCATCATCTTGTTGGTTTGAGAGCAGGAAGGCGTCTGCAAACGATAAAAATATACTCCGGAAGCCTGATTTTCCGCTTCCCAGACATACTCGTGATAACCTTCGGAGAAAGTCATTGTCCTGATCTTCTGACCGAGAACGTTGAAAATCGTCAGCGTGCCGGTCTCCCCTGCTTCGATGCCGAATTCTATCGTCGTGGTCGGATTGAACGGATTAGGATAATTTTTATTCAGGAAGGAATTCAGAGGTGATTCGGGTAAAAGGTTTCCCGGAACTTCGATTTCTACCGGACCAAATAATTCCAATTCATTGCTGTAACTCACACTTTCTATCCAATAATAATAACATCCGGCAGCGAGAGTTTGATCGTCGGTAAAAGTATAATCGGTCGGTGTGGAAGTAGTTCCCATACCGGGAATCAGATCACTGCTTATTTGCAGATAATTGCCGGTTGCCATTCCTTCTTGATCCTGGCTGCGATAGACGTTCCAACCTTGATTTTCCGTTTCGGACTGAGTCGTCCAATACAAAGTGGGAAGATGATTTTCCCAAGCTCCGGTG